>NZ_JAUBQQ010000021.1:0-78342 GCF_036701335.1 Microcoleus sp. Pol12B5
CTTTTGTTACCTCTGTGGAAAAAATCCTGAAAGAATTTGGAGAAAACTATGTAATTAATTTTGTCTAGCTACTTATCAGGCGGAGTCCAAAAGTTTTATGCAAAATACTACTTTTTTGTTACAAAACTTTACTTAGCGCCCTCTGACTTTTGCAAATACTAGCTTTGACGTTAGTTGAAGCGATGGCGCCTCCCCGTTTATCTAAGTATTTACACTTATATATTTAGTATTAGTAAAATAATACACTAGCTACCGCTACCAAGCAACTAACAAACGCTAGCAATTTCCGTTATGCTATCGTTAGCCACATCTCACCACACCCGAAAATGGCATCAAAAGAAGACTTATTTGCCGAAGCCGCCAAACACTGGGATTTAGAAAGGCTGTACCAAGCTTTTGCAGAAGCTAAACGGCAAATCTCTCCTTGATCGCGCAGGGGACTAACAGAAACAGAAAAACTCTACCTGCGAGGATTGCTTTCCGGTTGCAGTCCCGCCGAAATCGCCCGCCAACTATTTCAGAGTTCCAAAAGTGCAGAGGTTTATTTATGTAAAACTTTATACCAATATGTTAAAAAACTCGCAGATGTACCTAACGAACCTGTAGGAAATTGGCGCAATATTTGCGATCGGCTACAGGAAGCCGGATATAAAACTCAGTCCTCTCCTGAATTTAAAATAAATAACTCTGTACCTACAGAAGCATTAGTAAAAATAGTTAATATAGGTTTTAAAGAAAGTACAGTATCAATTGATATTAACATTCGACTAGAATTCCCCTCAACTTCAGAAACTCCGAAAACAGAAGATTTGGATAAAGATGATTAGATGGGCGATCGCCCCTACACTAACCAATCTAACTGAAGGGCGATCGCCTACAATAGAATCAACACTCCTCATCTCAAACACCATGCAAATTGTTTTGCCTCCTGAAGTCGAAGCCCTCGTGCAGCGCCAACTCACCAGCGGCAAATACAACAGCGCGATCGACGTTATCCTTGCAGCCATTAAACTACTC
This sequence comes from Microcoleus sp. Pol12B5, assembly GCF_036701335.1. Taxonomy (NCBI): domain Bacteria; kingdom Bacillati; phylum Cyanobacteriota; class Cyanophyceae; order Oscillatoriales; family Microcoleaceae; genus Microcoleus; species Microcoleus sp. Pol12B5. The sequence goes on from NZ_JAUBQQ010000021.1 coordinate 1,018, forward strand.
GAACAACAGCAAGATATTTATCAAGGACGACTGCAAGAACTCCAACAAGACGCACTGATTGGTCAGCAAGCATCCCAACGCGGTGAAGTCGTAGACCGTGCAACCGCAATGGCACAAATTCGAGCTAATTTGCGATCGCGCTACAGTTCAAAAGAAACATGAGTCCAAAATTTCGCCTCACCCAACCCGCAATTCAAGACATTGAGCAAATTGCAGACTACATCGCTAGTCGATCGGGACTCGATCGAGCCGATCGCTTTTTAAGCAATCTTGACGCTAAATTCGCCACAATTGCTCAATTTCCCAATATTGGACGACAAAGAGACGAAATTTTACCATAGCTTCGCAGCCTCTCCATAGACAACTATCTCATCCTCTATATGCCGATCGGACAAAATGTAGAAATCTTTCGAGTTGTCAGTGGTTATCGAGATTTATCCGCCCTCTTCGCCGATGCTGATGATTGAATTTAACTAAACAACGATCGCCCTTTCATTCACCTGACCAAAAACGCCGCACACTCAACATGAGAAGTCTGAGGAAAGAAATCCGCCGGCTGCACTCGCGCTAACTTATAATCCCCATTTTCGCACAAAATCTTCAGGTCGCGAGCCAAAGTAGCAGGCTTGCAGCTAACATAAACAATGCGATTTGGTTTGATTTCCTTGATAGCTTCCAAAACCGCGCGATCGCACCCTTTTCTCGGCGGATCTAGCAGCACAATATCCGGTGTCAATCCCAAGGAAGGCAGCAAACTCTCTACTGTTCCGGTCTGAAACTCGACATTTCTCACGTCATTTAACTCAGCATTTAATTTGGCTTGTTCGATCGCCGCCGGTTGCACTTCTAAACCTATGGCTATTTTTACTTGTTTTGCCAGGGGTAAAGTAAAAGTACCAATTCCGCAGAAAGCGTCAACCAAAATCTCGTTTCCCTGCAAATTCAATTCCCCTACGATCGCCTCTAACAACCCTTCAGCCGCCTCTGTATTAACCTGAAAAAAAGTATCTGCTCTTAGCTGAAATTTCAAACCAGCAAAACTTTCTCGCAGATAAGAACGACCCGCAATGCAGCGAGTTTCAGTCCCAAAAATCACATTAGTTTGATCGGGATTTATATTCAAACAAACCCCTGCCAGTTGAGGATATTGTTTCAGCCACTCTGATGCTTGCTCTTCAAGTCCCGGCAACTCTCCAGTGCGAACTATTAAAGTTAGCAGCATCTCGCCGGTGCGCCGTCCGATTCGCAAGGACAAGTGACGCAATTCTCCTGTATGTTTCTTTTCGTCGTAGACTTGCCAATCCCGCCAGTGGATGTCTTCTTTGACTTCTTTTAACAAAGGATTGAGGCGCGGGTCTTGCACCGGACACTGATTGAGATTGACTAATTTGTGGGTGCTTTTTTGATAGTAACCTGCTTGGACTTGACCTGTCGCAGATATTGCCACGGGATAAGTCGCTTTGTTGCGGTATCCCAAAAATTGGGGAAATCCCTCGATTTTGCCCGTTAAAATTTCATCAACTTGCGGATTGCTAAATCCGCCAATTCGTTCTAAGGCTTGAGTGATTTGATTTTGTTTGGCTGCAAGCTGATATTGATAGTCTACGTGCTGCCACTGACAGCCGCCGCACTTGTCGGCGACAATGCAGTTAGCTCGAATGCGGTGTTCGGATGTTTCGAGAAGTGTGTCCAGCTTGCCTGTAGCATAGGTGGATTTGACTTGCACGAGGCGGACAAGGACTCGATCGCCCGTCACGGTATCGGGAACAAACACCACTAACTCACCAAAACGACCAACTCCGTCGCCGGTGTCTGTCAAGTCGGTAATCTCTATCTCAATCAGTTGACCTTGCTGGCAAGGGTTTGCCAATTTCGTCGAGTTTGGGGTCGGGAATTTAGATTTGGTCACAAGTAGTCGTGGTAGGATTTAATGTGGTAATGCAATATCGATCTCTCTTTCCTGAGATAAGTCGTAGCGAAGCGGGGCTCCATCCATCGCACTCAAGCTCAATAGCAGGCTGTATTCCTGCTGCTGAACGTCTTGCTGCTAAAGCCAAGCTTCAACCTGCAAGTCAAGCCTGCCGTGAGTTGTCCCGATCGAGCCTGTGCGATATGCTGTTGGGGCGAGCTAGCCAAAACTCGTTAAACAGTCAAAGTGTCTGCCGACATCAAAACTCTCACTCGCAGTTTTTGAGTTTTTCCCGCAGTACCCTGGAACACAGGGAAACTGGCTTGAACATCAAGCATAACGTTTGCGGAGATTTACCCGCTACTTCTAATGTTGATAAATGTTAGAAGCAAAGTAAATCGTCCAACCCTGAATCTCATCTTTAACGGATGAGAATGTCAATTAATCTTACTCTCAAATATCCTCAATTCTTTTGAATAACAATGAGCGTAGTTAGCCAACTAATTCTCCAAGCCGACGACGAACTTCGCTATCCCAGTACCGGCGAACTTCAAAGCATCAAAGATTTTTTTAAAACCGGGGAACAGCGGGTGCGTATTGCTACTGCGCTGTCTGACAGTGAGAAAAAAATTGTTGAAGAAGCTAGCAAAAAACTCTGGAAAAAACGCCCTGACTTTATCTCCCCCGGAGGTAATGCTTACGGCCAACGCGAACGGGCTTTGTGTCTGCGCGACTACGGCTGGTACTTGCGCCTGATTACCTACGGTATCTTGGCGGGTGACAAGGAGCCGATCGAAAGCATCGGTTTGATTGGCGTTCGGGAAATGTATAATTCTCTCGGCGTTCCTGTTCCTGGCATGGTCGAAGCTATCCGCTGTTTGAAGGAAGCTTCTTTGGCTTTGCTCAATCAGGATGATGCTAAGGAAGCAGCTCCTTATTTTGATTATATCGCTCAGGCAATGTCTTAATTGCTTTGGTGATTGCTTTCATGAATGTGGCGGAGCATTCGCGGGTGATTTTTGGGGTGATTTTATCTCGCAATTGCTCGCAAATGTTTCGCTTCTGTTTTGGGCAAGGAAATCTGCCTAATGTCTGCTAGGAAGCAATGCAGTTTAAGCTTTCCCAGATTTTGAGTTCGTCTTGTCTTTCAATGCACATTTGATTTAAAAAGTCAAGTGTTTTTTGGAGACATTGTTTTTTGAATTTCCGGCTGTCGTACAGAATGGATGTTTTGAGCTGCGAGAGTTCTCCAAGGGTGGGGCAGGTTTGGATATGATGGGCGATCGCATTTTGCCATTCTTCCAGCCTGCGGTACGAGATAAATTGTCCGCCTCTGTCCCGCCGATGCACAAACACCACGAAAGCCCAGGATTCGACTCGCTTAATTTGATTTTGGCTGATTTTGAGCAGTTGGGCGATCGACCTGACGGTGATGCGGAGCTTTTTCGAGGGTTGGATGCGGCGAAATAGTGCTGTCATAGCTGTATACTCAGGGCTTGAGAGGCAAGTTCTGTTTAGAGTCAATTACATATTACTATATCAGACTCTTATTGCACAAGTGCAAGAAAACTTAATTTAAACTTCTTAAGCTCAGATGTTGCTCGTGCAACCCTCAATCATTGATGCTGTGCTAGTTTGAGAGTTAACGTAGGTGGGAAAAATGTCAGGACTCTCTAACAAAGCTGTGGTAGACAAAGAGCAGGAATTGCGTCCCGTTCGCTTCACTGAAACGGGGCGGATGCGTTTGGGGAAGATTTTAAAAGCAGCAAGACAGACAACAGGCTGGTCTGTCAGCGAAACAGAGTTCAAAACAAAGGGATATGAAGAGGCGCTGTTCAGAGCTACAAATCAACCCGTACCGAAAGATGTGGGTATCAGTGCCGCAACAGTCAACCGTTACGAACGCGGGAAGCTGGATAATTTGGATTGGCGATCGCTCAGTCTGTTATGCTTTGTCCTCAAGCCGATCGACCCGGTGACAGGAGAGGCCCTGGAACCGACAAATGCGCTTTACATCGCGTGCGAACATCCCCCATACAACGATGCGAAGCTCTACGACTAGATTATTTGCAGATAGGTGATGACTGATGGTGATAGCAGAAGCTAAGCCAGAAAAAGAATACTTGAGACGGAGATTTACTGACACCGGGCTGCGGCGGTTGGGTAAATTTTTGCGATCGTGGCGGGAAGCTAGGGGGTGGAGCGTTCACGAACTGAGCGAAAAGACCAAGCAGCATGAGGCTCAATTTTATAATCTAGGGGGAGAGCCTTTGCCCAAAGTTTTGGGGGTCAGCATTGCAGGCATTTCGAGAATCGAAAATGGCTATTACAACAAGCCTGCACCCGATCTTTTGTGGCTGTTCCTCGATGTTCTCGAACCAGTTCACCCGGTTGAAAAGCGGTTGGTTACTCTAGAAGACTTACTGTTGATCGGAACTGAATTTTGGAACCCCAACGTCGAGGCGTAGGATTGACTTAATAGTTAAATTGGAGCTGTAAAATGCCCGGATTTCTTGACTTTAAGGCTGTCGTCGATCGAGAAAAACTGCGCCCTGTGCGATTTACGGATACGGGACGCGGTAGATTGGGCAAACTTCTGAAAGCAGCTAGAGAGATTCGGGGCTGGTCAATTATTGAAACAGAAATGGTCACAAAAGAATACGAGGCCGCTCTGTTTCGGACAGCCGGAGATCCTGTACCAAAAGATGTCGGTATTAGTAATGCTACTGTTAGTCGCTACGAACGCGGGAAGTTAGAAAGTTTGGATTGGCGATCGCTCAGTCTGTTATGCTTTGTCCTCAAGCCGATCGACCCGGTGACTGGGGAAGCCCTGGAACCGACAAATGCTTTATATATCGCGTGCGAACATCCCCCATACAACGATGCAAAACTTTACGAGTAGTCGATTGCTGACATCTGATTAAAGCAAATTAGTTAGATTGGGAGTTTTTAACCGCAGAGGGCGCAGAGGGCGCAGAGGAAAAGAAGAGAGAGATTAATCATTCTGATACCAACGGATTTGATATTACGCATCGCCCTTTTGTTTAGCAATTAAAGCTTTAGCTTGCTGCCACAGAGATTCTAACTCTTCTGGGGCATAATCTGATAAAGGTCGATCGCACGCAGCCTCCACCTTCGCAAACCGCTGCACGAAGCGATCGTTTGTTCCCTGCAAAGCAGCCGACGGATCTAAATCGTACCAGCGAGCTAATTGAATCAACACAAACATAATATCTCCCAATTCTGACTGCTGCGCTGCCTTATCCTCGTGTTTGAGAGCGTGTTCAAATTCTGCCATTTCTTCGTGAAATTTATCCCAAACGCCCTCTACACTGTCCCAATCAAAACTCACTTCCGCAGCTTTTTGAGAGATTTTCATCCCGGCGGTTATCGGCGGCAAAGTGCTGGCATAACGGCTCATTTTTGAGGCTAAAGTTGGCGGCTTTTCCGAAGTTGTGCCTTTTTCTGCTGCTTTGATTTTTTCCCAGTTTTCGTTGACTTCATCGACGCTGTTGAGTTCGACATCGCCGAAGACGTGGGGATGTCGCCGAATTAGTTTTTCTGTAATGCCCGCAGCGATTTCGGCGAAGGTAAACTGATTGGATTCGCTGGCAATTTGAGCTTGCAAAATTACCTGTAACAGTAAGTCGCCCAATTCTTCGACGATCGCATCTTTATCTCCTTTGCGAATCGCGTCGGCGGTTTCATAAGCTTCTTCGATTATGTGGGAAATTAGAGTTTGGGGAGTTTGGGCTAAATCCCAAGGACATCCGCCGTCTGGCGATCGCAATTTAGCCACAACTTCTATAAGTTCTTTGAGTGCTGTGAGCGATCGACTGTGGGAATTAGACATCGGAATTTACCTTTTAGATTTGCTGGAAGTGCGACGGGTTGGTTGGCGTTTGCGCCTCTTAATTGTGCCAGGAGGCCGCAACCCGCTCAATCCTTTCTTTTTGAATCTTTTGTAAGCCGAGCCGCCCCAATCGCTCAGATAGTGGCTCATAGCGCCCAATTCTAGACCGATGTAAACGGCTAAAATTTCGATGTGGTGTTCCCAGATCGATCGCCCGTAACTCAAAACCACATCCTGCCAATTCCCGCCCAAGTTCCCGACTTTTTCGGCAATTGCCAATCCCAACAATCCGAAAACCACGATCCAGATAGCGAGGTACAAGATTCGCAAAGCAGTGCCGATTAGAGGGCCGTGGGACAAAAAAGAGCGGTGGCGCAGGCTTTTTTGGTACGGGAGCCAAATCGGTTTGAACCATCCCCAGCGCTGATACTGGCAGGAGTAGATATCCAAGTCGGGGCCAAACATCAGCCCGCCGAATAAGAAGCTGCCGGAAACGAGCAAAGTCAGGTTGCTGCTCTGAGTCTGGCCAAAGGTGAGGGCTGCCACCAAGGGCAAACTCCACATGGTTATTTGATCGTGAGTGCGGCCAGAGGGCATTTAAAGTTTATGATTTTTTTTACTTGATCTTTCTGAGTTACTGTGATATGATAAATCCCGGTGAGTGCAATTGGGTGATTAGCTCAGTGGTAGAGCGCCTGCTTTACACGCAGGATGCCGTAGGTTCAAATCCTACATTACCCATCCGATAAGTCAATATCAACAGTTTCAGCCGTTTTTAGCCGTCAAGCCGAGAACGGCTGTTGCTGTTGAGGGTTGACTGTTGAATTGGGTGACGACTAAATTTAACATTCTGGGGCGGATGTTTCAAAAGTTGGCACCCAATGCTAGAAAATTAATTTATCGAAAATTTGGGTCTAAAACCCCGTCCTTTAACGAAGTGGAGGACGGCTTTACACATACTCAGTAAGTGTGTAAAATAATTTCATGCTAAACATGACGTGGGAATTCAAACTAGAACCAACTCCAGAACAGGTCGATACTATCGAGCGGATATTCGCTGTGTGTCGTTCTGTATGGAACTTTGCTTTGCGGGAGCGCAAAGACTGGTTGAATTCCCGCAAGTCGCCTGTAAATGCTTGTTCCATCGAACAGGAGTACATACTCAGGGCTGACGAGCCATACCCTAGTTACCACACTCAGGCTAAACGATTGACTCTTGCCAAAGAGCAATTTCCCCTCCTCACGAGCGTACATTCGCAAGTATTGCAACAAGTCTTAAGAACGCTGGACAGGGCATTTGAGGACATGAGAGCGAAGAAACTAGGCTTCCCTCGCTTCAAGAACAAATACCGAATGCGATCGTTTGTGTTTCCTCAATTGGGCAAAAATCCCATCAATGGAAGTTTGCTGAAATTGCCTCAACTAGGGTGGATTCGTTTGCGCTTGTCACGCCAAATCCCAGGGGGATTTGAAATTAAACAAGCCAGGGTTGTACGACGGGCATCGGGATATTTTGTCATGTTGTCATTACAGTTAAATGTATCAGTGCCAGATACACCCATATCCGGTCATCCGCGAGGTTTGGATTTAGGGTTTGATAAGTTTGTAGCTACTAGCGATAACGAGCAAATTGCTAGACCTCGCTTCCTGCAAACTCTACAACGCGAGTTGAAATTACTGCAACGTAGATTAAAGCATAAGAAGAAAGGGTCGAATAACAGACATAAGCTCAATCAAAAAATAGCCAGAATTCATCAACAGATTACTGACACCAGGAAAGACTGGCACTTTAAGTTAGCCCACCGTATGAGTGACGGCGTAGGGATGATATTTGTTGAAGACATCGACTTTCGCTCTTGGGCCAGAGGAATGTTGAGTAAACATAGTGCCGATGCTGGATTCGGTCAATTCGTCAACATACTGCAATGGGTGTGCTTTAAACGAGGTGTTTTCTTTGCCAAGGTAGACAAGGACTACACATCACAACAATGTCCTGAGTGTGGGACGCATACGGGCAAAAAGCACCTAGACGAAAGAATTCATTCTTGTCCAGTGTGTTTCTTTACTGCATCGCGTGATGTGGCAGCGGCACAGGTGGTTAGAAATCGTGGGTTGGAACTAATTTCTGGGCTAGGGCATAGCCTGGAAGTAAAACAAACTGTCTGTGGACTGGATGCGGCGGGGACTGGTGGTAAAGTCAGTCTAGCTGGCACGGGACGAAGCAGAAAACTCAAGAAGTGATTCTTGGGAATCACCCTCCCTTTAGGGCGGTGAGGATGTCAATGATTTTCTTTTTTAGAACCTTGTATATGAAGCCTAAAATAACTAGCCCGATCGCTTGGCAGCAAGCTGAACTGCTCATGCAACCAGCAATGATCCGAGTGCTCGATAACATCCGCAAACAATTAGAGGAGTCAGTTTGGACGGGTACTTATCAAGAAGTGCAGATTCCCATTCCTGGCTATCAACTAATTTTAGAGCTTCAAGGCGAGCAAAGATGTATCGATATTTGGGAACTTTGCTATCGAGTCTGCTTTGTCAACTACCAGCCCGCCCACAGTCAAATCCAAAGCCAAGAAGTTGTAATTGATACTAGCTTGATTGATGATGAGACTGGCGATGTAGATTGGAATCGTCTTGATGCTAAAGCCAGTCAATTAATACAAGAAATATTCGCCAATTTGGGCAAATAGTCAGTTGAGAGTTGTCAGTTGTCAGTTGAGAGTTGACAGTTGTGAGCTTTCCAGTCAACAGTCATCAGTCATCAGTCATCAGTCATCAGTCAACAGTCAACAGTCAACAGTCATCAGTCAACAGTCAACAAAATCTTATGATTCAAGAATTGCACGACATTCAAGCAGCGGCCGGTGCTACTTTTGCAGAGTTAACAACCAAAGAAATTGTGCCAGTCAGTTTTGGTAACGACGCAGAAGCGATCGCAGCAACTAAACAAGGTGCGGCTTTGTACGATCGCACTCACTGGGGACGCATTCAAATCTCAGACAGCGATCGCCTGCGGTTCTTGCACAATCAAAGTACCAATAATTTTAATATACTCAAACCCGGTCAAGGTTGCGACACCGTTTTTGTGACTTCCACCGCCCGGACGATCGACCTCGCCACCGCTTACGCTACAGAAGATGCCGTACTGCTGTTAGTTTCAGCCAACCGCCGCCGCCAACTGCTGGAATTGCTCGATCGCTATATTTTCCCAATGGATCGCGTCGAGTTAACAGATTTAACCGATACAACTGTTGCTTTCAGTTTCCTCGGCCCGGAAAGCACTCAACTATTAGAAAAAATAGGAGTTACCGAACTCGAAAATCAACCTTACGCTACTCACAAATTGATAAAGTTTGCAGGTATGGAAGTCCGAGTTGCGGTGGGTAGCGGTTTAGTAACTCCCGGATACACCTTAATTGCGCCAGCAAGCGATGCAGCCAACTTGTGGAAGGAATTAGTCAAAGCTGGGGCCGTACCGATGGGCGATCGAGTTTGGGAACAACTGCGAATCGAACAAGGACGCCCCGCACCCGATTTTGAACTCACCGACGATTACAACCCCCTAGAAGCCCGCCTTTTACACACGATTACCTATGACAAAGGCTGCTACATCGGTCAAGAAACAATTGCCCGGTTGAACACTTACAAAGGAGTCAAACAGGAACTTTGGGGCGTGCAGTTGAGCGGTGCGGTTGAACCCGGAACAGCAGTCACCATCGGAGAAGAAAAAGTCGGCAAACTCACCAGTTTTACGGAAACTGAATCCGGCTTTTTTGGTCTTGCTTACATCCGCACAAAAGCGGGCGGCGAAGGACTGAAAGTGCAAGTCGGATCGGTGTCAGGGGAAGTAGTAAATGTACCTTTCTTGAGTTCGTAGTTGCGATCGGTCGTTTGTTTGTTGACGCCGCAGCGCCAAAAAGTTTTTTGTTGAGGTTGATTTGGGAAGGATGGTAACACCATAAATTGGCCACAAGTCCTATCTTTAGATAGATTTGCAAACCAACAACCGCAATTATTCTGTATTACAGTCGTCACAGAAAAAACAGAGTTTTTCAATGAAAAAGTTTACATCGCGCTTAGTTACAACTTGCCTGCGAGTTGGAATAATCTTTGCTGTAGGAATAGCGCTGATTTTTAGCTCAGAATTGGAATTTTCGGGCAATAAAATGCAAGCGAACGCTACACATTTAACGCCAGAAGCTACGTCTTACGAAGTTGCCCGTCCCGATCGCCAGCCCACAAGTGATATCGAGAAGGGCGGAAATGATGCCGTTGACAATATCCGAGAAAAGCTGAATCTTGACCAACCCATTGCCCCCAGTACCAAAAGATTTATAGAATCGGTAAAAGATAACGTAGGCGAAGCAGTTACGCCAGCACGGGAAGCAGTAGAAAAAGCGGCAGATCGAGGTGGCAGCGATCGAGCCAACTAATTCAATCGTATCCAGTTTTCAAATATCAAATTCTTAGTCCCTCTCTGCTGGGACGAAAGTTTGTGTAGTAGCGATTTCAAGCCGAATCATGGAAGCGATAACGAACCCGGATTTGATGGTTCATATTGGGACTTCAGGTTGGAGTTACGACCATTGGGAAGGTGTGCTTTATTCCCACCAGCTACCGCCTGGCTCTAGGCTCGATCGCTACATCCAGCACTATCAAACCGTAGAAGTTAATAGCACCTACTACCGCTGGCCACCAAACACTACCTTTGCTAACTGGCGAGAGCGCCTCCCCCAAGGATTTCTCATGACCGTAAAAGCGCCCCGTGGTCTAACCCACTCCAAGCGTCTTTACTCGCCAGAAAAGTGGTTGGAACGCATGAGTGAGGGACTTCAATGCCTGGGCGATCGATTGGGTATTCTGCTCGTCCAACTCCCTCCCCAGTTCGGCTGCGATTTGGCCCGCCTAGCTTACTTTCTAGAACAGATGCCCCCCTGGATCAAAGTAGCTGTCGAATTCCGACATCCAAGCTGGCACACAGAAGAGGTATTTTCGCTGCTGGAACGCGAAGGAGCAGCTTACTGCGTCATGAGTGGCGCCCACCTTCCGTGTATCCTGCGTGTAACGGGTTCATTCGTCTATGTGCGACTCCACGGCCCCGACGCCAACAATCTCTACGGCGGCTCCTACTCGGATGATGATTTGCATTGGTGGGCCGATCGCATCCACGAGTGGGAAAGCCAGGGGCGACCTGTGTTCGTCTACTTCAACAATGACGGAGAGGGAAATGCAGTTCGCAACGCTTCAAAGCTGAAAACCTTTGTGGAGAATGGTACTTCCTGACAGACTCTAATTGAGACCATTCCCATTCTTTTGGGCGCATTCAAAAACTCTCCGCATTTCCCTGAAGCTGAATTACAAATCGGAGGTGGCGTTCGTCTAGGTTATGGTTTGACGATCGCACTCACCCCGAACCCGCACATCCAACTCAACATCACCCACCACAAGCCGATCAAATTCAAATCAACATTACTGAGCACTTTTGCTTCCATTTCAAACAAATCCCGCAGGGTGCGTTTGACATTGGGAAACACGAAATACTCCGTCAGTTTCTCAATGCAATAATTAAACGCTTTGTAGTGGCGTTTGAAGCACAGTTCCACCTTCCCTCAGTTTTCCCACCATCCCAGCAACTTGATGGCAACCTCTGAGTAATGGACTCTCACATCCCGCTGCACTTCGGCTATCCGTTCCTCAATTAGTCGAGTCGTAATTCCAATTTTAGAGAATGAGTGAGGAAACTTTAAAAAAGTTATGGACAGACTGAAACGAAATTGCAATGCTGTATCAGCCATCCGCTACAGACAGGAATTTTCAAGGTAAGCGTTGTTTTTTGGACGCTTGCTCCACAAACGCCAAACTCTAACTTAACTGCTTGTAGCGAAGTATACGCTTGATTGTGGTTATAAGTCCCTCTAAAGAATTATTTGTATATTCTCCTGAAGACAGATGATAGCAGCGACCAAGGTAAATAACATACAAAGTGTAAAGAGTTATTAGGTAATCTAAAGGCATAATTTAAAAGTAGTCTATTTGCGCCTTGTAGGAAAGACATTCGACTTACGCACGTGTACAAGCTAAACAAATTGGCAGTATGTGGTGTACTCTTGTGCCTTACTTCAGGTTAATGACTACTTGATATTTGATACTTTATTAAGTTTGCCTGATTTCTTCTTTCACTGTTATACCTATCAGACCCTAATTACCCTGTTGTTATAAGTCCCTATAAAGAATTGTTTGTAGATTCTCCTGAATACGGAGGATAGCAGCAACCAAGGGAAATAACATCAAAGTCTACAGAGCTATTTGGGAATCTCAATCCAGAATTAAAAGCACTCTATTTGCGCCTTATAGGACATACATTCGGCTTACGCACTTGCCAAAGTTGAACAAAGTTGCAGTAGGTCGCGTACCCTTGTGCCTTACTTCAGGTTAATGACCAATTGAGCTTTGATTCTTAATTAGGTTTACCTGATTTTTTCTTTCTCTGCTCTATCTATCACACCCTAACTACCATCTGGTAATACGCTTCTTTGTAGATAGCACACAGGATACCCGAAATTTTCGCAGTTTGAGACATTTGTGTTGCTTTTAGGTCATTGGGTATACCCAGACTGACCAATTTTCATTTTACCTTATCAAACTTATTTAAGAAGTCTCATGGTTAACTTACTCAGACCGCCCAGTGTTTCTTCAAGTTCTCGCTTCGGTACTGTAACTGGTTTGTGGAGAGAACAGTCTCTTTACGACAGGAGGGCGCTTAAGACTGGTATCGTCCATTTCGGGCCTGGTCGTTTTTTTAGGGGTCACCTCGCCTACATAATACATAACTATCTTGCACAGAAGGATTCCCAAGAGCAGAGATGGGGGATTTGTGGGGTTAGCCTGAAGAGTCAACAGACAATTACTAGGTTGAAACCGCAGAGATTCCTTTACACTTTGACCAAACATTCTAGCTGCGCTCAAAATCGTGAGGAAGCGGAAGTTATAGCTTCTATCAGGGAAATAGTTAATGGTAGAGAGAGGTGCGAGTATGTGCTTGAAAAGATGGCGTCTCCCTCTGTGCATCTGGTGACTCTTACTATTACTCAAGGAGGCTACCATCTAGACAAGAGTTTTAATCTCGACACAACGAATGAAGACATCGCGCACGATCTGCAAAACCCTTCCACTCCAACTACTGCAATTGGCTTTATCGTAGAGGCGCTACGCCGACGGCGCGATCGCAAAATGACCCCCTTCACGACACTTTCTTGCGACAACCTCCCAAGAAATGGGGAAATCTTGCGAAAAGCAGTGCTAGCTTACGCTGAAGAGCTCGATCCTCAGCTTGCAGAATACATCAGGGATAACGCGGTGTTCCCTAATTCAGTTGTAGACAGGATTGTGCCTCAAGAACAGGAATCCGACTATAACTACCCCAGCCGACTCTTGCAGGTTCGCGATCGCGCACCCATTGTAACCGAACCATTTTGGCAGTTTGTCGTGGAAGACAAATTCACAGGCGATCGCCCCAAGTGGGAAGATACGGGGGTGATTATGACTAGCGACATCACTCCCTTCCTCTATATGAAGTCGAGATTCTTGAATGCAGTACACTCCTTCATAGCCTGTTTAGCTGTAAGAGCAGGTATAGAGTATATGCACGAGGCGATCGCCCTACCGGAATTCCACTTGTTTACTCGGCATCTCATGGACGATATCGCAGCAGCAACACCAGTGCCTCGCGAGATGTGCGAACAATATATGGAACAGGTGTTACTAAGGCTGAGTAACGAGGATCTTCCCGATTCTACTGAGAGAATCTCTTCAGAAACAGCGAGGAAAGTAGGCAAGTATATATTTCCGATACTTCAGGATGCTTATAGCCGAAAAGTCAGCATGAAGCGGATTATACTTCCTGTTGCGGCGTGGCTGCTTGCAGTCAGAGAAGAGGCGTGCGAGTCTGGTCAACCCTATTATGCTAAGGATACCCAAAGCGCAATTACAGCCATTCAAAAAGGCGCAGTAATTAGCGGGATTCTGGGATTGGACAATTGCGAACACACAGAGGTCGTAGATAAGGAATGCCAACAAGCTTTGCGAGATATCCAAACCCACGGACTATTGACTACGCTTAAGAATTACTGTGATGGAGGTCTTTTAAATGAAACAGCTTCAGCATGATAAGGTGGTGCTTTTTGATCATGACGGAACAGTTGTTGACAGTGAAACCATAGCACTTAAGAGTGCATGGAGGCTGACAAATGAAGTGGCTCGTGAGTTCCCTGGCGCTCAACATTATGAGCTTGAGGACTTTGTTAAAAGCTTCGCCGGGAAACCCTACAGGGAAATACTCAAAAAGCTCTACCCAGACTCATCAACCAGTCTTAATGAGCGCGATATTGACAAGCTAGTGGCTGAAGAAGAAAAGAGAGCGATCGAACGGCTTACTGTAGAAGCAAAAGCGACGGTCGGAACGCCCCAAGTGCTGTCTTACCTGCGCGACGACGGAGTTGAATATGCGCTAGTAAGTAATAGCAGCTTACAGCGGCTGAGTGCTTGCCTTAGTGCTGCTGCCCTGACCGACTATTTCCCAAGCCAGCAGGTATTTAGCGCTCACGACTCTCTCCCGGTTCCGCGGCCCAAGCCGCTTCCTGACATCTACCTATATGCAGTGAAATGTCTGGACGCAAAAGTTTCCGATTGCGTGGCAATTGAAGATTCTATCAGTGGGGTAAGGTCTGCCGTTGCCGCCGGAATTGGGCAGATTATCGGTTATGTAGGGGGAACTCATATAAGCGAGGATGAACGAAAAAGCCGTGCAGATGCTCTTGTGTCGGCTGGGGCCGAGCAAGTTATCGATCGGATGCACGACCTTATCGGTCTATTATCACCAACCCCAGTGTAAGAACACGTGGCATCAGGCGATCGCTGGATGCCGTTAGTTGGGATGGTGAAAAATAGCGTTGCTGAATATCAAGAATTCTCAGCCATCGAATGCTTCACTTTATCAATCCAACCTTGGCTCAGACTCAACACCTGCGAATAAGACAAGTCCGTATCTAACACCAAATCAAACACAGACGGCTTAACTAAACGGGGAAACCATCGATGAAATAGCCTTCCGATCGTCAACCGCAAGAAAAACTCAACCACCAACAACTTCGTGCGAGGAAAGGAATAATTTGATAACTCTTGCAAGGCATGAGCATCCGGGACTCGCTGCTGTGAAAACTGTGGCAAAACCTTCCCCCAATCATCCCCATACTCCTCCAACAATTGCCCCAAAATTAGCACATCTTCTAAGGAAGAATTACACCCCTGCCCAATCGAGGGAGACACCGCATGAGCAGCATCGCCAATCAGCAACACACTATCGCCCTCATGAAAGCGATCGCAGCGTACCGTTAGCACCTTTGCCACTGGACGCTTCAACAACGCTTCCGCTTCTTCCCACGACATCAACTGACCAAACAGCGGGAAATTTTCCTCAAAAAATGCCTTGACTTCTTCTTTCGTGGATAATCCTTCTAGGGGATTAGTCTGTGCATCAAAAATAATCACGCCATTCAGCTGATCTCCTGGCTGGGGTACCATCAACATCCGGGTTTTATTATTCAAATTCCAGGCATGGATTTTATTCGGTTCTAACTCCACTCCTGCAGTCGGATTGAGCCGACTTAAAAACACCGATTTATAGGCATCTGGAACATAGCTTTGGGAACACGACAAGCCTGCATTCTCGACTAAATAGTCTCGAATTTGCGATCGCGCCCCATCGGTACCCACCAGTAGATCGTAGTGAACGGTAAAGCTATCTCCTTCTGAATGTTTCAACATCACGGTTTTAGCCGTTGCATCCACAGCCGTACATTCACAGTTGAAATGTACTTTAACCTGATTCGGACTAGAGGTTTCAGTTAATTGCTTCAACAGAATCGTCACGAGGCGATTGCGATCGATTGTGAGAACCGGATTTTCACGAGGAATCCGTCGGGATTTGCCATTTTTCCGATAAATAATCGTCCCGTGACAGAACACACTTTGAGCAGCGATCGCCTCCTCTAACCCAGCAATGGCTCGAATGGCTTTTCTACCCCGTTCCTGAAGCGAGAGCGGAAATGTGCGGTTTCCAGAAACATCAGTCAACCGAGGATCGAGACGACGTTCATAGATATCAATATGGTAGTTGCCCCGACGCAATAAATAATGTGCCAGTAACAGTCCAGCCGGACCCGATCCAATGATCACAACGTTTTGAACCATACGGGTTTACCGAATACGATGAGTTGATGTACCGAACTTTATTATGCTTCCCCGCAGAGCCCAGACTTCTGAATCACATTGATTCAGGGCAATCAGGGTTTCAACAAAGAAGTGGGGGTCTGAGTTGTCTTTTCATCTGTGATCGGCAACCCCTGAAAAGTTAGATATTCTCAAGAATAGCTTGGGCGACAACTTCATCGGCGATCGGTTTTGCGATCGACTTGCTATGCAGATCCGCCAAAATAGAGTCCACCTTTTTCAACCATCCTGCAATACTGATAATCAGCCGTCATCACAAGGTCATACATTAAGATGAACAGCAATACCAGCACAGACTCAACAATCAAGCTGAATCAAGCATCCCTGTCTCGTTTACCTGGAAACGTGCGCGTACCCAAGTACGATCGCCATCAAATTACTAATGGAATTGTGCATATTGGGGTTGGTGGATTTCATCGATCGCACCAAGCGCTCTATCTCGATGATTATTTCCATCAGAATCCTGGTAGTGACTGGGGAATCTGTGGGGTTGGATTGCTTGACAATGACTATGACAGGCGAATGCGGGATGCGCTTCTGCCCCAAGATTGTTTGTATACCTTAGTTGAGCGATCGCCTGAGAGCGATCGCGCTCGGATCATTGGTTCAATTACTCGATATCTATTTGCACCAGACAATCGTCAAGCAGTTATTGAAGCATTAGCCGATCCCAAATGCCGAATTGTTACTCTAACGATCACTGAAAGCGGCTACTACTACATTGAAGGAAGTGGCAATTTCGATGTAAACCACCCGACGATGCAGCACGATTTGCAACATCCTGACCAACCAATTGGGACATACGGTTTTTTGACAGCCGCACTCGAAAAGCGGCGTAAACAGGGGTTGGCACCCTTTACAGTCTTGTCCTGCGACAATATCCAGGGCAACGGCAACATGGTGCGGAAAATGCTAACTACATTTGCCCAAATGCGCGATCGGGATTTAGGAAGTTGGATTGCTGAACACGTTGCGTTTCCTAACTGCATGGTCGATCGCATTACTCCGCTGACAACCCCAGCAGATATCAAAATGGTGGCCCAACAGTTTGGTATTGATGATGCGTTTCCCTGCGTCGCGGAACCTTTCATTCAGTGGGTAATCGAAGATACCTTTTGTGCAGGCAGACCCGATTGGGAATCCGTTGGCGTAAAGATGACTAAGGATGTTCATCCCTATGAAATGATGAAAATTCGGCTGCTTAATGCCAGCCATATGCTGATTGGCTATCTCGGCTCTCTGGCAGGTTATAACTACGTTTATGAAGTCATGGCTGACCCTTTGTTTCAGCAAGCCGTTGCTAACCTGATGGATGAGGTGACACCTACGCTTCAACCCGTTCCGGGGATTGATTTAGACGATTATAAAAAAACTTTAATTGAACGGTTTTCTAATCCTAAAATTCGCGATCAGCTTCCACGCCTTTGCCTGAATGGATCGGCAAAAATTCCTAAGTTTGTTTTGGGATCGATCCGCGATAAATTACAACTTGGAGGTGCGATCGATTACCTAAGTTTGACGATCGCTGCTTGGTGTCGCTATCTCAATGCTTACGATGACCAAAACCGTCCTATCGTCATTGATGACCCTTTAGCAGACAACCTCACTCAACAAGCCCGCTCAGGTAAAACAGATCCCACTCCATTTCTCAGCCTATCTGAAATTTTTGGAGATTTAGTAAAGTCCCCACGTTTCGTCGAGGCTGTTGCTGACAAGTTGCGTAATTTGCATGAGTTTGGTTCTCAAGGAACGCTAGGCCGATTGTCGTAAGTACCATCTGCATCCGTATTGCCTCTGGCTAAAGCATCTATCTTAAGGTGGATTCTCCTGAGTGAGTCACTCAGGTTCAATGGAGAAGACCGTGTATGTATACGGATGAATCTTAATGAAGCGCGACGCCACAGGCAAGTTTCTTAGCAATTGGAACTCGGAGACGAAAGAACGAGTGAGCGTATCTCTCACTAATACAGCATGGCGATCGCTCGATAAAGAGGCTCACAGGCGAGGAATTTCTCGCTCTGAAGTCATTGAACGCTTTGCCCGCACTCTTGAAGGCGAACAGTTGTTCCCTGCCCAAGAAACTGAGGGCAAGGTAGCAATAATTCTGGAAAGCATTACGGATGCTTTTGTCGCCTTCGATCGCGACTGGCGCTACACCTACGTGAATGGGGCGGCGGCTCAAATCCTGCACAAAACACCAGAAGATCTACTAGGAAAGCACGTTTGGAATGAGGTTTTTCCTGAGCTAGTTGGTGCAATTCCCTATCGAGAACTCCATCGGGCAATGACGGAACAAGTTCCTGTTGCCTGGGAAGAATTTGGGGAATCTGTCCAGCGTTGGATAGAGGCGAAGGCCTATCCCTCGACGGCAGGAGTAGCAGTTTATTTTCGCGATATTACAGAACGCAAGCAAGCAGAGGCAGAACGAGAACGGTTATTGCACGAGCTTGAAATCGAACGCGCCCGATTTGAAGCCGTTTTGCGACAGATGCCTGCGGGTGTAATAATTGCCGATGCGGCATCCGGTAAGTTAGTTCTAGCGAACGAACAAACCAAGCAAGTTGTTGGGTATGACTATGAACAGTCGCTTGAGATTGAGGAATATGCACCCATTGCTCCCTTTGAAGCCTTTGGCTCAGATGGTCAGCTCTATGCCCCTCATGAGTATCCCCTGGCGCGATCGCTAAAAACCGGTGAGGTCGTTACCAACGAAGAGATGGAAATTCATCAAGATGATGGTAGCCGCGTCTTCATTAACATCAACTCAGCACCAATTCTAAATAGTCAGGGAGAGATTGTTGCAGCCGTTGTTATCTTCCAAGATGTGACGGATTACAAACAGGTTGAACAGGCATTACGAGAGAGCGAAGAACGCTTGCGATTGGCATTAACGGCGGCTCAGATGGTGGTCTGGGATATGGATTTGCCGACCAATCAGGTCGTGTGTTCTGCTAATGCTCTAGACGTTTGGGGTTTTCATGAAGGGACGGGAGAAGAGTTTGTTGCGCTCATTCATCCAGACGATCGACAACAGGTGCTCCAAGCGACGGTAGGGGCAATGGCTGGAGAACAGCCCTACGCACCGGAGTATCGGGTAATTTGTCCAGACGGCGTTGTGCGCTGGCTCAACAGTCAGGGACAAGTCTATCGGGATGAGACGGGGCAAGGAGTTCGCATGATTGGCGTTTCGGTTGATATTACAGAACGCAAACAGATCGAAGCAGAACGCGATCGTCTTTTAAAACGAGAACAAACTGCCCGACTCGAAGCAGAAAGCGAACGCAAGCGGTTGTATGAAATCCTGATGCAGCTCCCTGTCATGATTGGCATTTTGAAAAGTCCCGATCTTGTGTATGAATTTGCCAATCCAACCTATTTGCAAGGGACTGGACGCACTCCAAACATTATTGGTCAACCGATGCGGCAGGTTTTCCCAGAAGTAGAGGGGCAAATTTACTTTGACGTGCTTGAACAGGTTTATCGAACGGGAGAAACATTTATTCGGGAGGAGTCACCTACTTACTTGGATCGCAATGGCGATGGGGTGTTGGAAGAGGCATTTTTTAACTGTATCTTTCCGGCTTGGCGAGATGCTGAGGGAACCATTCAGGGCGTCTTAATTTATAACATGGACGTAACAGCCCAGGTGCGGGCAAGGCAACAGATTGAAGCATTACTGGCAGAACTTCAGCACAAGGAGAGACAGCAGCAATTTCTGATTGAATTGAATGATGCGATTCGTGCCATTCAAGACTCGAAGGAAATTATGTGGCGAGTGGTTAGCTCCGCAGGGCAACATTTCCAAGTCACTCGCTGTACCTACGGTGAAATTGATTCTACTCAGGAATATGTGATTGTCGATCGCGATTATTGCAATGGTGTAATCAGCATAGTGGGTAGACATCACCTAGATTCGTTTGGCCCTGAACTCATTGCTGAATTAAAGCAGGGCAAAACTATTGTCGTAGATGATGTTGATCGCGATCCTCGGACTGCCGGATCGGGGGCTGCTACCTTTGACGCAATTCAAACCAAATCTCTCCTATGTGTTCCATTGGTGAAAGAAGGGCGGTTTGTTGCATTGTTGGTGTTGCACCATGTCTCTGTTCGCCACTGGACGGAGGAAGATAGGGTGCTGATGGAGCGAATTGCTGAAAAAACCTGGCTAGCCGTGGAGCGGGAGCGGGCAGAAGAGGAATTGCGCGAAAGTGAAGCTCACCTGCAACTGGCAGTAAGAATCGGACGCATGGGAACGTGGGACTGGGACATGCAGACTGATGCTTTGCTTTGGTCAGAAGGACACTTCACCATCCTGGGTCTACAACCGAATGAGTGCGAACCCACCTATGAAGTTTGGGCAAATCGGGTCCATCCGAATGACTTAGCAGAAGTTGAGGCGAAAGTTCAGCGAGCCATAGCTGAGAAGAAAGAGTATCACCATGAATATCGCCTGTGTTGGTCAGATGGCTCGATTCACTGGGTCGAAGCCAGAAAAGAGTTTACTTATGATTCTCAGGGAAATCCCAAGCACTCGATCGGAGTTGTCATTGATATCACAGAACGCAAGCAAGCGGAAGAGGCGTTGCGTCAAGCCCTACAAAAGCTCAACTTCCATGTTGAAAACTCTCCAATGGCAGTCGTTGAATGGAATCGAGACTTTCAAATCATTCGGTGGTCTGCTGGTGCAGAGCGCATTTTGGGCTGGAAAGCCGAAGAAATTCTGGGCAAGTCTTTAACCGAGATACCTTTTGTCTTTGAGGAAGACCTAGAATCGGTGACTGAAGTCTGCCAACGGCTGGTCTATGGTGATGAACCCCATATTTTTTCATACAACCGCAATTACACCAACGATCGCAACATTGTGCATTGCGAGTGGTATAACTCCAGTCTCAGGGACGAATCGGGACGGATGATTTCGGTGTTATCGCTGGTGCTGGATGTGACGGAGCGCAAGTATGCCGAACAAGAACGAGAACAACTGTTAGAGCGCGAACGTATTTCCCGTTCTCAGGCAGAAGCCGCACAGCGCCAACTGGCAACTATTTTTGACACGTCTCCGGTGGGACTTGCCCTGTTAGATGCCCAGCAGCGATTTATTGCTATTAATGAAGCATTAGCAGAAATTAATGGATTAACCCGCGAGCAACACTTAGGCTATTCAATTCCAGAACTTTTTGGTCAATCCGATCCTCAATTAGTTGAAGTCTTTGATCAGATCTACACAACAGGAAATCCCTTCACTTCACCCAACTTGGCGGTGAATGTTCCCGGACGCAGTGATCGCCGTCCCGGCTATTACAACGTTTACTATCTTCCGACTGTTAACTTTAATAGCCAGGTAGAAGGCGTTCTAGTCTATGTGGTAGATGTGACGGAACGGATGCAGTTAGAGCTTGCCCAACGTTTTCTCTCTGAAGCAAGTGCGGTGCTTGCATCCTCACTTGATTATCAAACTACTTTGGAGCAAGTCGCGCAGCTTACAGTGCCGGAATTAGCGGACTGGTGTACGGTTCACATCATAGAAGAGGATGGTGCGATCGAGCAGATTGCGGTTGCTCACATTAACCCTGCCAAGCTGGAATGGGCATATCAGATGAGAGACAAGTATCCTCTGAACCCAGATGACCCTCGCGGTGCTGCATTGACCTTGCGAACTGGGGAATCTGATTTGGTGCCAGAGATTCCCGATGAACTATTGGTACAGGCAGCCCGTGACCCAGAGCATTTAGAGATTCTGCGGCAGGTTGGATTCAAATCGGTAATGACGGTGCCACTACGAACTCAGGCACGAATTCTAGGGGCCATTTCCTTTATCTCAGCCGAATCTGGACGACGGTATACCTCAGCAGATTTGCAACTGGCAGAGGAATTGGCGCGTCGTGCTTCCTTGGCGATCGACAATGCTCAGTTATATCGGTTAGCTCAACGCGATCGCGCAAAAGCAGAAGCCGCTAACCGGATTAAAGATGAATTTTTAGCCGTATTGTCCCACGAGTTGCGATCGCCCCTCAATCCGATTCTGGGCTGGACAAAATTGCTACGAACAGGGCGACTAGATACCACAAAAACCCAGCAAGCGCTGGAAACGATCGAACGCAACGCCAAGCTGCAAGCCCAATTAATTGAGGACTTGTTGGATGTCTCGCGCATTCTGCAAGGAAAAATGACGTTAAACGTCGCTCCTGTGAATCTAGCGGCAATGATTGAGGCTGCACGGGAAACGGTACGACTAGCAGCCGAAGCCAAACACATTCAAATCCAAACTACATTTAATCCTATTTCAGGAACGGTTTCAGGCGATAGTAATCGCCTCCAACAAGTAGTCTGGAACCTCCTCTCCAATGCTGTGAAGTTCACCCCAACCGGAGGACGTATCGACGTGCAACTAGAGCAGGTTGGTATGTACGCTCAGATTCGAGTCAAAGATACTGGAAAAGGCATCCAACGAGAGTTCTTACCCCATGTGTTTGACTACTTCCGTCAAGAAGATGGCACCATAACCCGACAATTCGGCGGATTGGGATTGGGACTAGCGATCGTCCGTCATTTTACCGAACTGCATGGAGGAACCGTTCAAGCAGACAGCTTAGGACAGAACTTAGGGGCTACATTTACCATCCGGCTACCGTTAAACATCGTAGAACCGGAGCCCTCTTCTGATGACAGGCATCCAGAAAGTGCGGCAGACTTAGCAGGTATTCAGGTCTTGGTTGTGGACGACGATGCAGATATGCGGGAGTTAGCAGCATTCACCTTGATGCAATCTGGCGCACAAGTTGCCACAGCAGCTTCGGGGGCACAGGCGTTGACCCTCCTGAATCAATCTCTCCCCGATCTACTTTTATGTGACATTGGGATGCCAGAGATGGATGGTTATGCCCTGATTCGGCAAATTAGAAAGTGGTCCCCCCAACAGGGAGGCACGATTCCTGCGATCGCACTTACTGCCTATGCTGGGGAGATCAATCAGCAGCAAGCCTTAGCTGCCGGATTTCAGATCCATATCTCCAAGCCTGTCGAACCTGATGAATTGGTACAAGCGATCGCCCGTTTGCTAAGACACTAAATGATTTGAGGATTAGCTATCATGCTGCTTGGAATTGATTTAGGAACAGGCTCTGCTAAGGCATTGCTCCTAGCGACAGACGGAACCACTATAGGTGAAGCATCAACATCCTATCCTGTTCATGCACCCCAACCTGGATGGGCTGAGTCGGAACCAGAAGATTGGTGGTTAGCTGTTGCCTCGGCTGTTAGGAAGGCAGTGGGAAATCACGCTCAAGAGGTACAGGCGATCGCACTTTCAGGGCAAATGCACGGTGTTGTCCTAGCTTCGGAGTCGGGTCAGCCCCTGCGTCCTGCTATCCTCTGGGCAGATACTCGCTCTAGTGCCACGCTGAACACTTATCATTCGATCGATGCGGCTATTCTAGAGCGCTTGGGCAACCCGATTACGGCTGGAATGGCGGGCCCGACTTTGTTGTGGCTACGAGAACACGAGGCTAATGTCTACACCGAAGCGCGTTGGGCACTCCAGCCCAAAGATTGGCTGCGGTTACGGATGACTGGAGAAGTCGCAACCGAACCATCTGATGCTAGCGGTACTTTGCTTTACGATGTTGTGTCGGACAACTGGGCAGAGGATGCAGTCTCAGCCTTGAATCTACGTAGTGATTGGCTACCAAAAATTATCCCCTCAAGTGCGATCGCAGGCTATCTAACAACTGTTGCTTCAGAGCATCTTGGCTTACCTGTTGGCTTACCCGTTATTGCTGGTGCGGCGGATACGGCAGCGGCGGCACTTGGCAACGGGCTACTAGAGCCTGGTTTGGTTCAACTAACGATCGGCACAGGCGCTCAAATCATTACACCTCGATCGCAACCAATTATCGATCGTCATGGTCGTACACATCTCTATCGAACCGCCCTACCTAACCAGTGGTACACCCTTGCAGCAATGCAAAATGCCGGGTTAGCGCTTGAGTGGGTGCGAGGTATCCTCGGCTTGAGCTGGCAGGAAGTCTATACTAAAGCGTTTTCTGTTCCCCCAGGATGTGAAGGGTTGACATTTTTGCCCTACCTCACGGGTGAGCGAACTCCACACCTTGATCCATATATACGTGGGGCATGGGTGGGGCTGGGACTTCATCACACACAGGGGCACTTGATGCGGGCGGCTTTAGAGGGAGTGGCTTTTGCTTTGCGACAAGGTTTTGAGGCACTTGAGGCAACAGGTTTTAAAGCGACAGAACTGCGTTTAGCAGGCGGTGGAACGGCAGAAATGCCTTGGAAACAATTACTGACCGATGTATTGAGAATACCCCTCTATGCAACTACAGTTGCTGCGGCTTCCGCCCGTGGTGCGGCTCTACTGGCGGGTATCGGAATTGGCGTATACGCAGATGCTAATGACACCATCAAACTGGCAGCCACACCAATGCTTGCTGCCACTCCCCAATCAGTTAATCCAATCCTAGAAGAGGCTTGGTTTCGATATCAATCCCTTTATCCACGACTAAAAAAAATGTGATAGGAGTTATGCCTAAAGGGGGAGGTACTAGAACCTATCGACAATTTACTCTTAAGCTAAGACTGTTTAACATCTGTCAAATAAAATAACTAAGTTTACTACAATAAGAGGTAGATATTACATGAATATATTAGCTGGAATTAAGCTGCCAAAATCAGCCGAGAGCTCGGATGTATATATACGGTGTAATGAATCTGCATCTATAAACTACCAGGAAGATGACAAAAAAGTTGTTTTATCTCAGGGTGGTGTTGTCTCCTCAAATTCTTACTTTAATTCGTTTTACGAGAGATATTATACTCAATATACAACTCTTAGATCTATCTACTATGTGCTGAAACTTGAAGGCGATTTTAAAGTTTCTGTTTACCGAGAATTTGATGGACAAAAAAACAAAGAAATAATTTCTGAAGAGAGCTTTGAGAAATGTCAATTCTCTGATCCTGTAAAAATCTCACCAATAAATCTCCTTCAAGGTAAAAAAGCGGGCAGAATATATTTTGAAATAACTTGTTCTAGTGAACAGGGTGAATTTAAAGGGGCATGGATAGCAACCGATCAAAGTAAAACTAGAGAAGCATCCTTGGGGATTGTAATATGCACCTTTAAAAAAGAGGACTTCATACAAAATACATTAAGTGCAATTTTTCAAGATGAATTACTAGAAGCCAAGGACTTTAAAGTATTCGTGGTTGATAATGGTAGAACTTTAGATGAAGCTGATTTCGGAAAGCCAAAACTGAGGCTAGTTCCTAATATAAATGCTGGTGGAAGCGGGGGCTTTACCAGAGGGTTGGTCGAAGCTTTAGAGGAAAAAAAATATTCTCACTTCTTGCTTATGGATGATGATATAGAGTTAGAAAGTGAATGTATTTATAAATTATTTCCTTTGTATGAATACGCCAATTCGGATTTTGCTGTAGCCGGTGGACTGCTAAATTTACAAAAAAAGCATATGTTGTATGAAGCAGGAGCATCGTACAACGCCTATTCTAAAACTAGAGGATTTGGGCCTGGGGCATTAATTGCTTTAAATTATAATATCGATTTACGAGATTCTAATTCTCTCAACAGGTTGCTCAAGGACGAAGATGTAGACTATGGCGGATTTTGGTTTTTCTCTTTTTCTAAGGAACTTGTTGGACAAACTCAATTACCGCTACCTTTATTTATCAAAATAGATGATGTAGAGTTTGGTTTAAGAATAAAAGAGTTGGGCAATAACATTGTAGCTTTTCCATCAATGGCGGTGTGGCATCAACCAGCGGCGGCCAAGAATGTAAATTGGGAAAATTATTATTATATCCGCAATGATTTAATAGCTTATTCCATCCATTATTCTCCAGAATATATGGCTGCAGTTGAGCATTTGACAAAAGTAATACTTCAGGCTTTAGCAAATTTTGATTACAATCATGTAGAGATGGTTGTAAAAGCTTTTGAAGACTATCTAAAAGGCCCAGATTTTATCAAAAACTCTGACCCAGAAACCTTTCACATGAGCATTGTAAAGCTTAGTAAAAGCTATAATAACCAAAATGAGGTAGATAAATTAGCTGGTACTAACCTTTTAACTAGGTGGTTTAAAGTTGCTGCTGAAGGTATTAATGAATGGTCATCCGTAAGTGAAAAATGGAAAAGTGATTCAAAGGAGATGACATCTACTATATTTTGGCAGCAATACCTTGGGCTAAAGAAATAGAATTGAGAGCCTCTATTGGTTGATGGTTGACAGCTTTGACTGCCAGCAACTCAACAATCCACCACAAAAGCGCCTTGGGATTAATTGTGGTAGTTGACACTCCCCCGTCACAACGTAGGGCTGTTTCGGGACAACCACGGGGGATTGCCCCTACGGAAAACTAGGCTTTTGTAGGGGCGGTGCCCCTGTGCCCGCCCTCACCCACAGATGATGTCATGGGCATTTCAGGCATCGGGGTAACCACGGGGGGTTTGCCCCTACAAGAAAATGAAACAGCCCTGCCGCATTAGGGCATTCCCACTTTCTGATATCCAATGAAAGCCAATTTACAACACATTGCTAGCTTATAGACGACAATAGCCACATTTAGAAAACCAGTTTTTTAGATGTTGATAATTAATTAAATAAGCGTGCGAAGTGCGATCCGGATTGGGTATCAGATGGAAGCAACTTGAGTTAAATGATGACATAATCTTCGCCCAAAACAGCTTGATTCACCTGGGGTTCCGGTTCTACTGGGTCGCTGTAATGAGTCTCAATGTGTTGGATGAAACTTTCCCGATAAGCTTTGAGATGCGAGTTAAGCGCTCCGATATCCTGCTCTCCTGTCGCGTAACCCCTCTCTCTTCGGAAGTGACCGGATTCCTTAACAAAAGCCATGTCAACTTGCCACAAAGCTGAATCAATCGGGCGATATGCCAAATCAACTATATCGTAAGCTGCGAATCCTTGAGACTTCATAAAACTCATTACATCATACATCTGACCGAACAAAGTAACTTCTACAATTACATATTCAGTCTGCTGCAAAATTTCAGTTGCTCCCGCTAAAACATCTAATTCCTTTCCGTCTACATCAACTTTAATTAAATACGGGCCTGGCAAGTTTCTTTCCCTGCATATTCCATCGAGGGTAATGGCTGGTATGTTTCTCAAATAAGGATTGCTGCTGTCAGTAACGCGATTTTCAGAAATTGAAGAATGCAGCATACTGGGACTGACGTTGAGGGTGAAAACTCCCGATTCTTTGGTCGCTGCTGCAATAATGTATTCTGCACTTTTGAGTTTGCGGCAAATTTTGGCGAGATAAGGTTCATTTTCGGCGATCGGTTCAATTAGCAAATGTCGCGCATCGGGGAAAGTTTCGTAAAGGTTAAAAGTTCCTAATGCTGCACCGACATCAATCACAGTTTTTGGTTCAAAACCTAAGTTTTTAGCCAGCAGCAAGCTGCCTGACATGGAGTTTCTGATAATTCCTGTTTGTTGTTGGCTCACAATTTTTCCCAGATTTAAATGTGGATATAATTAATATTATGTCTGGCAGGAGACTTATTGTATGTCCGAATAAAAAAACGAAGCAATCGCCGAGGTTTGCGATTGCTCCCCTCCGGATCGCAATGACAGAAATAGGTTTCAACTGAGATATTGCACCATTCTCAATCAGTTTTTGAGGAACAGGCTTTCCGGCCTGTTCCACAAAGAGTGAATTTTCTTGTGGAACAGGCCGGAAAGCCTGTTCTGGAGAATGGTGCAAGATGTGAGTTTCAACCCAACTTGCTACTATTTCGGGGATTTCTGCGACTTGTTTTCCGGTTCTACAGATTGCAAAGCTTCGTCGAGAATTGCCCGCGCTTCTTCGGCTTTACTTCTAGCTTCTCGATAGCGGACGTTAGCTTGAGCAAAGTTTTTGAGAACCTTGAAACCATCTTTCAAACGACCAATTTCCTCGGCACTCACAGCCTCATCTGTAAACAAAATGTCGATCGCCGCCCGGATTTTGAGTGCTTCTTCGCGGGACTCCATTACTTTCAATTTGAGACTTGCCAAATTGCTCAAAATCTGGACTGCTTCAGTAATCGCGTCCTCGCCGTCAGACGCAGCGTCTTCGATATCCTTAACTTCAACAAACTGCTTGGGCCCAAATCCCTCCACGAGTTCCGTAGGCAGCTTGCCCTCATCCATGAGATCCATCAGCCGATCCATCGCTTCTTCCCGGGCTTTGGCTGAATCTTTCCCTTTGACAGTTAAAATAATTTCGGGGCTTTGAGGAAGTGTATAGCGAACCATATTTTGACAGCCTGTGCGCGAAAACAATTGAATGATATTTTATCTTTATTCGATCGCCAGTTGCAGCTATCAATCTGCTCCATTACCAACCGCTTGCCAAAACTTGACACATATACACTCAAAAGGAACCCTCGACAATGAAAGATAAATTTCTTAACTTGCTTAACTTGCTTTTAGTAGCTGATGTGTTTTTCGTCTTTGCCATTTTTGGGTGGTTTGTGATCGCAGTAGCGGGTCGATCAACTGGCGTGAATCTCGGTTTTGATTTGTGGTATAGTCTCTGGCAGCCCGTATTTAATCCCGCCCTGGGAATTCTTATGGGCGGTGCTATTCTCAGCGGTATAATTAACCAAGTTTCTAAACGCCTCAATCCCAAGTAAAATTGATGTTTTGTTGGAGACGGTGATTGGTGATACTACTTAGCGGGCGATCGAACTTGTGGAATGCGTCAAAGATGAGGCACTCAATTAGGTCGATGAAGCTTGAAAATACATAAGTAGTCAAAAACGAGTGAAACGCTCCCCAAAGGAGCGATATCTTATGACAGCCATCACAAAAGTTATGATAGCTTTACATTCTGTTACAGGGTAAAGTTTATTTTCGCTTGCCTATTTACGTCGAAAATAAAGATTGGACGATCGGGATCTAAAAGTATCAACTCATATTCGGAGTAACAAAAGTCGGGCAATTATGGGAGAACAAAAATGTATCGGTATCCTCACTAGCG
The DNA here is from genome assembly GCF_036701335.1 of Microcoleus sp. Pol12B5. Lineage (NCBI taxonomy): Bacteria > Bacillati > Cyanobacteriota > Cyanophyceae > Oscillatoriales > Microcoleaceae > Microcoleus > Microcoleus sp. Pol12B5. Next base: position 30,096 of record NZ_JAUBQQ010000021.1, read on the forward strand.
GGGGTGACTGTGCAGGCTTAAACGCAGTTATTCGAGCCGTTGTCCACCGCGCAACGGGAACTTACAATTGGAAAGTGATGGGCATTCGTCAAGCCACGAAGGGATTGATGAGTCGTCCCCCTCAAGCAATTCCCTTGGATATTGAGAAAGTAGACTCGTGGCTCACCATTGGCGGTACGATGCTAGGCACGACAAATGAGGGCAATCCTTTTGCCTTCCCGATGTCAGATGGGACTCTACGCGATCGTTCTGACGACATTATCGAAGGCTATCATCAACTAGGTTTGGATGCCTTAATTGGCATTGGTGGCGACGGCAGTCTCGCCATTCTCAGGAAGATTGCTCAACACGGCAATTTGAATTTAGTTGCTATTCCTAAAACTATTGATAATGATGTCGGAATTACCGAGCGTTCCATCGGTTTTGATACTGCGGTCAATATTGCGACTGAAGCACTCGATCGCTTGCATTTTACTGCGGCCAGTCACAGTCGCGTCATAATTGTTGAAGTCATGGGACGCGACGCTGGACATATTGCGATCAGTGCCGGAATTTCTGGGGGAGCTGATATAATTCTGATTCCCGAAATCCCTTACAAAATTTCCAATATCTGTGCCCAAATCCAAGAACGCCAAGACCGGGGAAAAAACTACTGTTTAATTATAGTAGCGGAGGCGGTTCGCACTGAAGAAGGCGAGTTAGTAATGCACACAAATCGCTTAGGTCAAAGTCGATTAGGCGGAATTGGTCAGTATTTAGCTGATACAATCTCTGAGTGCAGCGGTGCAGAAACTCGCGTCACTGTTTTGGGACATATTCAACGCGGAGGAACTCCTTCATCGCTAGAAAGATTAATTGCTTCGGCTTTTGGCGTCGCAGCAGTTGATTTAATTGCCGAAGAGAAATACGACTGCATGGTATCTTGGCAAAAGCGGGAGGTTGTGAGCGTTCCTCTGGAAGATGCGATCGCCAAATACAGACCTGTAGACTTCGATGGTACTCTGGTTAAAACGGCCCGCGGTTTAGGGATTTGTCTGGGAGACTAAACAATTACCCGTCCGATTTCTCAAAGATTTAGTCCGGGACGCATTCAGAACCAAGAAACTGGGTTTTTCAACCGAGACTGAGGTTTTTAAGCCAGTTTCTTGTCATAAAAAAACCAAGGTGATGACCGTCTGTGCTTCCAGGACTAAGATTAACCTGGAAGCAGTGACGTTTCAACTATTTAGTGTAACCTGCAATCAGTTCCGAGCGAGTATCGACCCAGAGTGCGATCGCACTCGGAACTACAAAATACCGCAACAAGTGGAAAGGTGAGAAATTGGCACCATTTACTGCACAAATTAGAGTGCGCCATTACGAAATGGACGCCCTCGGTCACGTAAATAATGCTGTTTACCAGCATTATTTAGAACACGCTGCGATCGAACATTTAGAACACTTGGGATTTACACTGGATCGCTACCGGGAACTGGGTGGCGTCTTTGTAATGCGACGGATAGAGATTGACTATTTGCGATCGGCAGCCGCGGGCGATCGATTGGAGATATCCACTTGGATCGAACAAATGCGCGGCCCGCGTGCTGTCCGCCGCTACGAAATTCGCTTGGCTGGAAGTGACGAAATTTTGTTAAAAGCCGAGGCGCTTTGGGTTTGGGTTGAAGTTACCACCATGCGACCGCGAGCAATTCCCAAACAAATAATTGATATTTTTGAATCACAATCTCAAGCATTACCAACATAGAGAAAAAATCAACTATTATATTTGCAAAATCCTGTAAAAATCTATTGGTTTGTAGTGAGGACTTCCGTCCTCTATTCCACGTTTGTAGAAGTGCAAAAAGTTGATTGTCGCTGGGGCCGCAAATCCCGATGGCAAAAAGTCGGATCGCCCGCCTGCCAGTTTGGATGCCACAGAGGTACGATGGAATATAGGGAGGGAGGCCAAGCCGGCGAAGGTTAAGCTTGGTGACAATACCCACAGGAAGGAAAAAATGACACTTAACTTGCGGCGACCGATTTTAATAGGCGGAATAGGACTTTCAGCAGCGCTGTGGCTGCTGGAAACTCTACAGCATTCGGGTTCAGAAATGGGCGAAACGGCACTCATTGGCTTGGCGGCTGCCGGTGCGGGGTATTGGTGGTGGAAACAACAATCCCCCAAACTCGAACTCGCACTCCCGCAACCCCTGGCGAACCGGGAAGCAGCCGAAAAAGCGATCGCGGCTTCAGAAGCAGCAATTAAATTGCTAGCCTCAGAAGCTCAAAACTCAGCCGATCCTGCTAATCTAACAGCAAAGCTCGATCGGCTCAGAACCGAATTAGACAGACAAGATTTGCGGATTACCGTAACTGGCGGCAAAGCTGTCGGCAAAACTGTCTTAATTCAAGTTTTAAATTCTAATTGGGTCTCTCAACACCCACAAAAGCTTAGTTTACAAGAAACAGCAGCGCTGTTTGCTAATACAAATGCCGATGCCAAAATCAACGGTGATTTAGTGCTGTTTGTAACAGCCGGCGACATCACAGATTCCGAATTTAAAACATTATCTCAGCTAGCTTCTGGCGGTCAGCGCGTGCTGCTAGTCTGGAACAAACAAGACCAATATTTGCCAGAACAGCAGTCGCAGGTTTTGCACTCTTTGCAGCAGAAAATGCAAGGAATATTGGGAACAGAAGAGATAATTGCGATCGCAGCTTCTCCCAATTCTATTAAAGTGCGCCAGCACCAAGCGGACGGCACATTTAAAGAACGGATCGAAAATCAAGTCTCTCAACTCGACGCGCTGACAGAAAGATTGACTAAAATCTTAACGGAAGAACGGCAACAGTTGGTCTGGGCGAGTGCAGTGCGCGAGGCTGCAAGTATCAAGTTAGAGGCAAAAACCTTATTAAATGCGGTCAGGCGCGATCGGGCAATTCCGATTATCGAACAATATCAGTACATCGCCGCCGCCACCGTCTTTGCTAATCCGGTTCCGGCTTTAGACTTGCTAGCAACAACCGCCATCAGCACCCAACTCGTAATCGATCTCGGCGCTATCTACAAGCAACAGTTTTCCTTAGACCAAGCTAAGACAGTAGCGGCTACTTTGGCTAATCAAATGTTCAAATTGGGATTAGTAGAACTGTCTACCCAAACTATTACTGGACTGCTGAAAAGCAATGCCGTCACCTATGTAGCAGGAGGCGCGGTGCAGGGAATTAGTGCAGCCTATTTTACCAGAATAGCAGGACTGAGTTTAATTGAATATTTTCAAAATCAAGAACTGGAAAATGCTGCCAAAGGCATTTTCAGTCTCGACCAGTTGACTAAAACTTTGCAAGCAGTATTTACGCAAAATCAGCAAGTTTCCTTCTTGCAATCTTTCGTCAACCAAGTGGCGAGTCGCCTTTCATCTCAGGTATCTGGGCCCGAAACCGTTAAGTCGGCGGTCAATTAGAAGTAGTCCAGCATCTGATGTTGTTAAATTCGGTCGATCGCCCATGATATCCGTAGGGACACGGCAGTGCCGTGTCCTAGCCGCAGCCCATTAAGAAACGGTTAATTCAGCGACCAATTAAAATTAGTCCAGCATCTGATATTAAAGCCGGTCAATCGCCGAGGATATCTAATATTAAATCCGGTTGATTGCCCAGGAGATCCGTAGGGACACGGCAGTGCCGTGTCCCTACCTAATTCCTCACTAAAAAATTATAAATTTATGAAAAATTGTATTAAAATAAGAAATAGGATTTATAATTCGACGATCAATTATACCTGCTTAAAAAAGCCGATCGCCAATGGCTGACAATTCCATTCAAGAAAATCGCTTATCCCTTGCCCGCGCCAGTTTGCGCGAAGCCCTGGCGCGCTATTCCCACCTGCGCCAAGGGAAAAAAAACTCGAATAATACAGAATTAGAAGCGGCGCTGCAATATCAGTTAGATATCTTAACTTCCACCTCAGAAAAACTAGACCACAACATAATCCGCATTGCTACTTTCGGCTTAGTCAGCCGTGGCAAGTCAGCCGTATTAAACGCGCTTTTAGGTCACAAAATTCTGCAAACAGGCCCTCTCAACGGCGTGACTCAGTGGCCACGTTCCGTGCGCTGGAGTGTGCCTTTATCCTTCCTTGAGAGCGAGGAATCCCCCCAACCCCCCCTTGGCAAGGGTGGGACAGGAGGGGTGCAAGTAGAATTAATCGATACTCCCGGACTTGATGAAGTTGGCGGCGAAGTGCGCGGCGAAATGGCGAAACAAGTAACTCGCCAAGCTGACTTAATTCTGTTTGTCGTTGCAGGCGATATCACCCGAACTGAATATCAAGCACTGTGCGAATTGCAAACAGCTCAAAAACCGGTAATTTTAGTTTTTAATAAAATTGACCTTTATCCAGAATTAGACAGAAAAGCTATTTACCAAAGTTTGCAAGCGCTGGGAAATTCTGAAGAGTTAGCAGCCGCTGCGGTAACAGAGGAAACAGATAGCGAAAATTTGTCCGATCGCCCAAACAACTCCTCCGATAAATCTACTGCCAAATCACCGCCTAAAACTTCCAAATCTTTAGAAATAGTCATGGTAGCTGCCGAACCAGCGCCGGTGCAAGTGCGGGTGGAATGGTCCGACGGAAGAGTCACTAACGAATGGGAGTCGCCGCCCGCGCAGATAGACGAACTCAAACATAAAATTCTCACAATTCTTAACAGAGAAGGTCGATCGCTCCTCGCTCTAAATGCTTTAGTTGAAGCTAGAGATGCCGAAGCAAACATTGCCCGTCACGTTCTCAAATTGCGACAAACAGAAGCCGAAGATTTAATCTGGCAATTTGCAAAATATAAAGCTTTGGCTGTCGGTTTAAATCCAGTGGCATTCTTGGATGTAATGGGAGCAAGTGTCGCAGATTTAGCCTTAATTCGCTCTTTATCCAGACTTTACGGCTTACCCATGACTGGTTACGAAGCCGGAAAACTTTGGCAGACTATTTTCTCCAGTGCTGGCGGCGTACTTTTGGGAGAATTGGGTAGCAGTTTCCTCTTGGGATTTGGCAAGAGTGCGGCCGCTGCGGCCCCGCACATCGGCTTTTCTACTTTTGCCGGAGTCGCTGTCACTCAAGCTAGTTTAGCAGCTTACGGAACCTACGCTGTCGGTCGCGCCGCCCAAGTTTACTTAGAAAAAGGCTGCACCTGGGGTCCCCTGGGACAAGATACGGTAATTCAAGAAATTCTCGCCACCATCGAGCGTAATACAATTATCGATCGCTTGCAGCAAGAGTTTAAAATTGGCAATTAAAAATTGCGCTAGTAGTTGAGTAGGGTAGGTCAGCAGATGGTTATTTGTCAATAATCGAAGAGCTAGGATCTGACGCACCCTAATGCTTGTACTCTTATAGAACCCTTTTGAGATATTTGGTGACAAGCTAAGAGCACAGGAGTCTAGAATTCCAGAAATAAATGTCATACTCCAGCAGCTTAACCGACTCATAGTAGGAACTTATCGAACTCTTACTCCCACAAAAGAAGAAAACTAGACTTCCTCGTTGGAGTAAAAGGCAAATCCTGGATGGGACTTTTATCAGCTCAAAAACGGCTGTAATTGGTGTGATTTCCCTAAAGACTTCTCTCCCTATTCAACCGCCTCCTGGCATTACAAACAATGGCGTTCTGATTGTGTATTAGAACACACCATGTCTGCTTTACATGGACAAGTGCGACAACAACTTTAAAAAAACAAAAGTGGACGCGCTTACTCATCATTGACTCGCAAGCGGTCAAAAACACCTGCAATGCCAGTCTTGAATCCAAAGGGTTTTGTGATTACAAATGCACCAAGGGCATCTATAGGCAAGGAAAATCAAGCTTTTTAGCCACTATTTCCGTTTTCATTCTGATCTCGGTTCAATTCCTGTAAGTTTCTGTACGACTGCTTATTTACCCGCAATTTTATTGGTCACTGAAATGAACCCGACTATTTTAACTCCTTTGCAATAGCCCGAAAAAGTGCCATTACCTCATCATCATCCTTAGGTTTTGTTAAGCCAGAACTTGTTTTTACAATCACCATATTTTCTTTCGGATTAATATAGATATACTGCCCCCAAACACCTACAGCACTGTAGTCTCCATTAGAATCTGTAGGAACCCACCATTGGTATTGATATCCCCACTTACCATATTCCTCTGCTGTCGATCCAACTTGCAGATAGGGGCTATCTGGGGCAACAGACTTTTTAACCCAGGCTTGGGGGATGATTTGTTTTCCGTTAAAGTAGCCCTCATGGAGATAGAGTAGCCCAAACTTGGCGTAGTCTCGCAAGGTAGCATTTAAGCAGCAAAATGTCAGTTCTGTATTGTGATTATCTGTCAACCATAAGGCATCTGATTCAGCACCTAGTGGTTGCCATAGTTTGGTTTGAAAATATGAGGAAATACTCTGTCCAGTTACTCGCTCAATAAGCAAACCCAATACCTGTGTGTCTAAACTGATGTAATGAAATCTCTTTCCCGATGGATAATCTGATGGAAAGTTGAGAACAACTTTTTTAATTGGCTGCATATATAGAAAAAGCTGGGGAAGTAAATTGTTTATATCAGAGGAATCGTCGTCATAGTTCTCGCTAAATTTGACTCCAGAAGACATCTGAAGAATATGTTTAATAGGAACATTTCGATAGCCTGAGTCTGCTAGTTCGGGAATATATTTTGTGATTGAGTCATTGATACTATCTATGTATCCATCCGCGATCGCAATTCCAACTAATGCTGATGTCAAGGATTTTGCCATCGACCAAGAAGTATTCTTATATAAAGCACTATTCCCTTTAAAATATTTTTCATAAACAATCGTGTCATTCTTTATCACTAAAATACCAGTTGTCTCTGTCTTTGTTAGCAGTTCTGACATTTTATAAAATTGACCTTCAAACTTATAAAAAACATCTAAAATGTGCAGATTTTCTTTGAAAAAATATGGGTTACTAGAAGATTTGATTTGTTTGCTTGGGAAAATTTTTCCCATGTTCCGAAAGTTTGTTGCTCGCTTGTTAGGGTCAAACAAAGATAGCTTTGGATAAAAATAGAGTTGCCAAACAGAAAATAAAGAAATACATACTATAATTATCGAAACAACTGTCCAAATTAATAACTTATTCTGATTGGTTAACATATGATTAAAGTTAAGTAGAACAATGAGGAATAAAGGCTGGCTTGGTGTAAGAAGATTGTCGCTCTTTTGCGAATTTTAAAAATATCGCAAAGCTCTAGCAAAAGCTGAAAGCGAAAATGAATTAACAGCTCGATCGTATTTTATTTCGGGATTGACATTTATTCCTTGAGCAGTCACAGAGAAAATAATGAAGAATACAATTACTGCTGGACAGATCCTAGCCAGAAAAAATCTCATTACTATCTCCTTACAGATGACGTGTTCTCTATGGCCAATCCAAGACTCATATTAGAATGCCAAAAAGAATGATGAATAGTAGTTTTTTTTGATATAGATCAAATTTGATCTATATCAAATTTCAAGCTATCCAATTCAATTAGGCTTGCCCTGGTTGCGTTGATGCCTTCTGCGTCTCTTACGGAGATTGCTGAGAGTTTCTTGTCGGATTCCTAAGTAAGAAGCAATATGACCGAGATTAACCCTGTCTTCAATGTCTGGGTATTTTTGTAGTAATTGCTCGTAGCGCTCGTATGCTGTCAAAGAAAGGAAAGAAATCAAGCGCTCTTGAACATCAATATAGTAGCGTTCAATAAAGAGGCGGCTCAGATTTTGCCAGATCGGATCTTTACTGTAGAGATATTGGAGACTCTCGTAGGTAATCGAGAGGAATTTACAATCTGAGATCAGAATAATACTTTCTAGACTGGGTTGGCGATACGTAAAACTGAGGTGTGAATTTACAATATCCCCCTCAAACCCAAACCAAGGTATAACTTCTTTCCAATTATCATAGTGGACTGCTCTAACTACTCCTTCCAAAATGAAATGGAGATGGTTGCAAATCTGACCCCGTTCTAGCAATAAAGATCCTTTAGGCAACTCTAGGGGGTATGTAACTCTACGAAGTTCTTCGCGTTGCTGTGGGTCTAGAGGTATGAGCTGATTGAAGGTCTGGAAAAGTTGCTCCTGCATTCCTTATTAACCCTTTGTAAAAAACCTAAGAATTTTTAACTACTTAGCTGTCTAACAGCTAAATTGAGCCGCAACCGATCGCTACTAACTTAACTTAAAAATATCACAATTTGGGGTAAAACCGAGATACGGGCTTTCCGAGGAGATGACGTAAAATTTTGTAAGTAATCGAAATTTTGGGACAGGGTAGCGAAGCTATCACTAGCCACAAAGTAGCAATTAAAACCCTTATTAGGCAAGCATTACTGGCCTTAATTGCACTTTTTTACACATATCTCGGCTCAAGGTCAGAGGGAAATTATATCTATTACAAAGGAGTTTTTTATATAAGCAAGTTATTCAGCATAATGTCGAGATTCTTAAACTTTATTACTCGATATTATTTTAAATAGTGGTTTCAATACTCATAGTCATATCATCTGATTTAGTAACTATAAATCCCCTTTTCTAAAAACGGTAAGCCTACCCTGAAGGAATTTTTTATGAACTTTTGGGAGTAAAACTTCGCGTTTACCCATTTACAAAGAAATGAACTATCAACGAAAGAAAAAGTAAATTATCGAGAAGCAAGGTAAATCGTATCCCCTCTTTCATGCAAGTGTACAGAGAACCCCTACAACAAGCTATACGACTTAGTTTTAAAAATTGTAGAAACTTGTTTCGTGGTAAACAAAATCCAAAGAACTTTATAGAACCTCTTTGACTCTTTTCTTAAACAAGAAAGCCGACAAAAAAGCCGTCTCACATAACTCAATATCCACAAAATGATAAATCATGGGGCGATGGTGGCAAAAGGGTTCAAATTAATATGGCACAATGGTTACGGTTATAACAATAGATATCAAATTGGTTCTATACCCTTGTCAAAAAAGGATGCAACTATAGGTAAGCTCCACACCTTAATAGTAATTGGAGACTCCTAATTCTTTAATCGAAAATCGAAAATCGAAAATCGTATTACCGTCTCGCGATTCTAACACCTTCCCTAAAATGGGCGATTGTGGCAATTACCGCTATAGAAAAGTAAAATATTCTAATCAGCCAAAAACAAACCCGCATTGACCAAGTAACAATAGTCGGAGCAATACCTGTGAACTGTACAAATCTGGAATTAACTTTTTTTTCAAAGCTGTCAAGATCTTTCATCTCCGATTGTTTCGCTGGAATAACGGGAAACTGACCAGTATATACATAATAACCTATAAAACCAGGCACTCCTACTTTTCTATTCAAAAATGAGTTAGTTAATGTTGCAGTTTGCCGAGGCGATAATTTATCAGATTCTCCTACTTTCTCCAACCAATAATTATATCGAATGGCTGGCGTAATCATGAAAACTAAGGGAACTATAACTATCAACACAGCAGCACTAATTTTGCGACCGTATTGAGGGTGTAAAAGCCTTGTCGCCACACCCACTCCCATACCGATAAATGCAAATACTAATATATTTAACAGTTCAATAATTTCGATGCCTCTCAACAAATCGCCGATAATCAGAATTGTATATAATAATTTGTCTGCCAGTAGCAGAGCTGCCCACTTGATGAGAATTGAAACGCCTACAATAGTAGCTACAATCGCCACATACCCGATGGCACCTAGAACGTACAGTAAAATCGAACCGGCTTGTTTGAATGATTGCATGGAATTATTCACTCTTGTGAAAGTTGAGGAGTCTGATTGACAAAAAAAATTGAAATTTTAAAGCAATTTGGAGTTCCAAATTTGACTTTTAAAATTGATTAGTTTGATATCTAGAAATCAATCTACAATCTACAATCGATCGACAAGTTCCCGCGCCGCCGCTTTGGTGACTTGTGCGATCCGTTCTTTCACAACATCCTCTTCGATCGCCTTGGGGTCTGATTCCAGCTCGCGATCGATCCCCAACCATAAAAGATACTCGATATTACCGGCCGGGCCAAGTAAAGGCGACCACGTTAAGCCGCGTTGCTGCCATCCTAAAGCTGTGGCTGCCTTCCACACTTGAAAAATCGCATCAGCTTGAGTTGCTGAGTCTCGCACTACGCCTTTTTTCCCGACTCTCTCGCGCCCTACCTCAAACTGCGGCTTTACCAGCAACACCGCTTCTCGCGGTGGTGCCAACAATTCCCACAGTGCCGGTAAAATCTTATCCAGGGAAATAAACGACACATCTACTACCGCCAAATCTGCTCGCGCAGAGTCGCCGTAAAGCTCAGTAGCAGTCATGTACCGCAAATTGGTGCGTTCTTTCAAAACTACCCTCGGATCGTTACGCAAGCCCCAATCTGCTTGACCGTAGCCCACATCTACGCCGTAGACTAGGGCGGCGCCGGCCTGCAGCAAACAGTCGCTAAAACCGCCTGTGGAAATGCCGCCGTCGAGACAAATTCTGCCTGCAACGGGAATAGCAAAAACTTCTAAAGCTTTGGCTAATTTGTCGCCACCTCTAGAAACATAGCGCGATCGCTCTTTAATCTGAATTTTTGCTGCAATATCCACCTCAGTGCCCGGTTTGTCAACTACCTGTTGGTTGATGGATACTTTCCCAGTCCGAATCAAGGCCTGAGCTTGCTGTCTGGAACTGCACAAATCTAGGCTGACCAATAAAGTATCTAGTCGCTGTTTAGCCAAGGTTTTTAATCTGTACGGATAGGGTTAAGAACAGTACCAGATTAGCACTTACGCACAAGCCCCACTGCTAATTTTTGGCGATTATTTGGGTTTTGCGATTGTCGCGGGGCGATGCCCCCAGCTCACATGATGTGACTGAGATCGCTCTGAGTGTGTAGTTGGATCACAGATAAACATTCATAGAATCACACAATAATTTTTGTGACTAGCGGATGATTTATATGCAGCTAAAAGCGCTACACATACCATCAGGGCGATCGACCATGAAAACAATTAACTTTCCTATCAGAAATCCTGCCCATTGTCAAGAAAACCCCCTCGCCTTCGTCAGTGGTGACATTATTCACATTCTTTACCCCAACGGCGAAGTAGAAGCAACAACGGTCGCACAAATCGAGCTGCGCCAAACCAAAAATCCCCTGGACAAATGCCTCGTCTGGGGATGTGTTGACGATTTTTAGTACCAGTTTCAAACAAGAATGCAATTATAGGGCAGCTCCAAACCCTTAATTCATCAGTCATCCCCTATTATTTAAATTTTTAATCTATTATTTTTAATCTGAAATCTTTAATCTAAAATTGTATAACCCATAAAAAAAGATCGCTTGGAGGCGGTGAGGCCAAAAAAAGCGATCGATCCAACTGCTGCTAACTGCCAGCCACAAGTGCAATTTACTGCTAAAAGAATTAGCAAATTGACTTAAATATCTTGTTCGCTCAATTCGCGAATCATGTAATCAAAAGGCTGATCCAAAAAAGGCCCCACAGACAAGCCAGCAGCTTCCACCTGAGCCTTAACCATCTCCTTCATAATGCTAATCCCCATCACCGTCGGGCCAATGGGAACGCTTAGAGAATTGTAAGTTTCTCGCAAACCTTGCAGCACGCGCTCGTCGAGCACATCGGTACTTCCAGCCACCAGGGCGTAAGTAGCATAGCGCAAGTAGTAATCCATATCCCGCAGACAAGCCGCGTAGCGACGAGTCGTGTAGGCATTTCCACCGGGACGGATCAGTTCTGGCTGTTCAGCAAATAGCTGGATACCAGCTTGCTTAACAATTGCCGCAGCATTGCTGTTAATCGCAGCCGCCGCCTGTACCCGTGCCGTGCCCGTTGCAAAATAAGATTTCAACCGATCGATACCATCTCGGTCTAAATACCTACCAGCAACATCATAATTTTCAATCAGGCTCGTCACTGCATCGCGCATAAGTTTCTCTCCCAAAAATCTTTATCAATACTTTGCTATCTGAGACAGACCGCCTATTGTAGACTACTACAAATCGGCGTTTGATTAAGATTTGAGATAGGATTTTCACGAAGGGTAGTCTATCCGTGGCAAACTGTCGTAAAATTCAGCCGTTTGCCTTGTATCTTCAGCCGAAAAATCCACAGGGCAAGAATCTCAAATTGCCCGGCCGCACTGGGCCGCTATTTCAAAATTTTGTAGCCATAGATACAAAATAGTGGATACTGAAGGCCTACGATCGCCCACACAGTCTGAAATCGGCCGATCGCCAAGACACAACCAATATCAGGAGTAAGTCATGTTCCAGACACCCCAAGAAGCCTTAAACTACATACAAGAAAATAAGATCCAGATCGTTGACCTCAAATTCATCGATATGCCGGGGATCTGGCAGCACCTTTCCCTGTACCACGACCAAATCGACGAAACCGCATTCACAGACGGCGTACCCTTCGACGGTTCCAGCATTAGGGGCTGGAAAGCCATCAACGAATCAGACATGACGATGGTCATCGATCCGACCACCGCTTGGATGGACCCGTTCATGGCAGAACCGACCATCAGCTTCATTTGCAGCATCAAAGAACCTCGCACCGGCGAACCGTACAGTCGCTGTCCCCGCACAATTGCCCAAAAAGCCATAGACTACTTGCTTTCGACCGGTCTCGGCGATACAGCATTCTTTGGCCCGGAAGCAGAATTCTTTATTTTTGACGACGTTCGCTTCGACCAAACCCAAAATTCCGGCTACTATTACGTAGATTCGATCGAAGGTCGCTGGAATTCCGGCAAAGAAGAAGCAGGCGGCAATCTCGGCTACAAACCGCGTTACAAAGAAGGTTATTTCCCAGTAGCACCAACCGATACCTCTCAAGACATGAGAACGGAAATGCTGCTGACAATGGCAAAATGCGGCGTACCCATCGAAAAGCACCACCACGAAGTCGCCACCGGCGGTCAATGCGAACTCGGTTTCCGCTTTGCCACTTTAGTACAAGCAGCCGACTACTTGCTGACTTACAAATACGTCATCAAAAACGTCGGCAAAAAATACGGCAAAACCATCACCTTCATGCCCAAACCGCTGTTTAACGACAACGGTTCCGGGATGCACGTTCACCAGTCGATTTGGAAAGACGGCCAACCTCTATTTGCAGGCGATCAATATGCAGGTTTCAGTCAAATGGGACTGCATTACATCGGTGGCATTCTCAAGCACGCACCGGCGCTTTTGGCAATCACCAACCCCACGACAAATTCCTACAAGCGTTTAGTTCCGGGCTTTGAAGCGCCTGTAAACTTAGCTTACTCTCAAGGAAATCGATCGGCATCAGTGCGGATTCCGTTGTCGGGAACTAACCCCAAAGCCAAGCGGTTAGAATTCCGTTGTCCCGATGCCACATCCAACCCCTATTTAGCATTTGCAGCCATGCTGTGCGCCGGCATTGACGGCATCAAAAATCAAATCGATCCGGGCGAACCTTTGGACGTGGATATCTACGACCTTTCCCCTGAAGAATTGAGCAAAATTCCTTCAACTCCCGGTTCCTTGGAAGGCGCTTTAGAAGCTTTAGAAAAAGACCACAGTTTCTTAACTGAAACTGGCGTATTTACCGAAGACTTCATCCAAACCTGGATTTCCTACAAACTCGACAATGAAGTCAACCCGATGCGGCTGCGTCCTCACCCCTACGAGTTTGCTCTCTACTACGACTGTTAGAAAATTAAGAATTAAAAATTAAAAGTTAAAACTGGTAATTATACTATTTTTAACCTGTGATTTTTAATTAATAAGAACGCCGCTTTTAAGAGCGGCGTTTTTTTGAAGTTTAGAACTTCTGGATCAGCGCCCAGACTCTCCCGTTACCCGACACTATCTGAGCAACGCTGTTAGTAGTAGGGCCCATTGTAGCCTCAGAGACATCCTCTACAGCCCATTTAGTTGCTTTCTCATCAACAATAAATAAATCGTCAGCGGTAGTGCCTTCCTGAACCCGATATATCTTATTCAAAATGAAACGCTGTCGCGCCTCAGCTTTTGGTATGCCCGTAACTTCATCAGGATCGATAGAGAGGGCACTGCCTTCTTTTAATGTACCTTTCGAGTTGCTTAAATTGCGATCGTCCCTTTGAGCAACCCGCACGCCGTGAAGTTGCAAACCAGGCTCATTCTCAGAGATATTTGAGATAGCAGTTACGGCCCCACTTTTTCCCAAACCGAGAACCGCTGCACTCACAGTAAAAATTAGCAAAAACTTGAAATTATTCACCGTATTTATGCTCCTTTGTTTGTGAGATTCTGCACTCATTCTAAATTAGCAATTAGCAATTAACAATGACCAAACGATGTCCGATATTTTTGTGATGATCCGCAATCAGAGTAACGTCGCCATGACTTCAGTTGACGGCATGGCGTTTGTCACTTTACTGACTCAAGAAGGACGAGTGCTGGCCGAGGAGACAGTTGACCTGTTTGAAGCAGATGTGAATTTTGATAACCTGAAGCAGGGAAAATATACTGTAGTTGTCAGACACGAAGGCGTTGAACCTCGATCGGCAACCTGTAGTGTTACAATCACCGATGAAGATAAAGTAATCATGCTGACATTTGTTTACTTGGAGCTAGAACGGGTGCTGCTCCGCATTCAAACTTCTACCGAAGAAAGACTATGACCGTGAAAGTTACTCCGCCAAATTCAATTAAAATGTTTCGCTATCGAGTACATTTCTTGGCAAAAGACCTCTGGAGGGAAAAAAACCCGATTTGTCGGATGAATCTGGCTTTACAGTTAGCCGATGTGGCGACAACTCTGGCTAGGCTAGAAGTAGAAGAGGCGCGAAAATTTCAACAAGAGTCTGCTATTGTTGAGGCTTCAGACTCGACGGAAACTGAAAAGTTTTAAGTGTATGAGGTTGCTGTCTGTGATCCGCGCAACCCTTGCGTGATAGCAGTTGAAAAAAATAATCTAACTGTAGAAAAGCTCCCAACCCTGATAGTCATCAGTCATTTTTAATCTAAAATCTAAAATGGTATGACTCGCAACTAAAAACTATTGTCATTGGTTGAGCTAGTAAAAAAAGTGTCTTTATAAAATTGAATCTCCGTGCTAAACAATAACTTTCTGCCTTGGGAGGTAATTGGTTGTCGAAAAAAGTGCGTTACACTTATATAAGTATCTTTACAAAACAACATAAAAGCATGACTGTTGCCTATCCCCGCAAGCTTCGCAACGCTATGGGAGCGCGCGAAATCTTAGCTAATGTAGTGCGCGATCGCGAAATTCACTTGATCACCCTCAACCGCTACCGCTACAGCGAACAGCGTAGTTGCAAAGACCTCACCGACGTGATCGAACGGCTAGACGGGGAACCTGCCGAACTCGTGCGCGACCTCTCCCGGCACATTTCCGACGAAGCGCGACACGCGATGTGGCTCACCGACTTGCTGGTAGACCTCGGCCAAAATGTGGGAACGCCGCCGGGAATCTCCTACATTGACGAATTTGACCGCCTGCTGAACAAAGAGCAATACCGGAACCTCGATGACGGTATAATTGCAGTTTTAGCCGCAATCAATGTCACCGAGAAGCGGGGCTGCGAATACTTCTCAGCGCACATCCACGCCCTCAAACAGGCTCCCCAAACCGCAGAAAACATCAAAATCCGCGAAACAATCGAAAAGATTTTTCCAGAAGAAGCTGGTCATGTCCGCTGGGGCAACCGCTGGCTCGGCTCTATAGCTGCCAAAAGCCCGGAACACCGCCAGAAGGTGGAACAGGCAAAGCGCAAGTATGTAGCGATCGAACAAGCAGCATTTGAATCGGGCATGGATATCATGTTGGGGGCAGAACTCCGTCGCGTCACCCGCCTAGTTGATATTGCCAACACCATGCCGATGTGGGAACGCCCGCAATACCTGATGGAACGCTTGCCCGCAAGCCTGCTGGCCCCCGACCTGCAAATGACCAGAGTCGATGTAGCTCAGCGGGCCTGGAACCGCGACCCCCAGGCATTTATGGAGAAATTGGTGCCCATGTTCCTCAACGGCTTGAATACCATTGAGAAGAAGCCGGCGGCGGCTAAGCCCAAGGCTTAAATACGATCGCGAACCTGGTTGAAACCGCTTTGCAAGTCCAACTTGCGTCTGCCTCCGCAAACAAGCGAGATTAACTGGTTCCCAGGCCTAGCCTCGGAACCAGTTATTTAAAGTCATAATTTTAAGCTTTAGCCAGTAAACTGATTATTGGAATAGTTTTCCATCTAAATATAATTATGACTACCAGCGAGCCGAACATACAAACAGCTTCCGCAGAAAGCCTATCGAGTGAAAGCGCGATCGCCTCTGAGCAGGTCGAAAAAGCCACAGCCGTCACCTATGCAGAAGAAATTGAAACTGTCATCGCCAGCATGGCTGTAGACCAAAAAGTGATGGTCGGTCAAAATGAAGCTGGCGGACATCTTTGGAAGTTTAAGTACGGCAGTGTTGAAGTGTTCGTGCAACTCACCGGCGAAACCGAAGAGGATACTTTGACTGTTTGGGCTTTTGTACTGCAGTTGCCAGCGAAGAATGAAGCTCAATTAATGCGGAAACTTCTAGAAATGAATTGGCTGTCTACTTTGGAATCTCATTTTGCCATTGTTGACAATCAAGTTGCGGTAATATCGACTCGGACCATCGCCGAAATCTCGGCAGGGGAAATTTCTCGGGTTATTACTATTGTCGCCACGATCGCCGATGATAATGACGATATTCTGCAAGCAGAATTCGGTCAGTAGTGATTAGTTAACAGTTAACAGTTAACAGTCAACAGTCAACAGTCAACAACTAACAGTTAAAAGTTAACAGTTAACTAATATGCAGGCCCTGCGATCCAAGCAATCGTGATTCCCAGCCCCAAACCTACAAGCACTTGAAAAGGAGTGTGTCCCAGCAACTCTTTCAGGCGAGCCTCATTAAGGTTGTGATCTTCCTCAAAAAACTCATCAATAATTTGGTTGAGGATGCGAGCTTGTTTGCCGGCTGCTTGGCGGACGCCTGCTGCGTCGTACATCACAATAATTGCAAAGATCGCAGCGATCGCAAAGTCCGGACTTTCCCATCCCATCGTTTGTCCCACTCCAGCAGCCAAAGCGCCCACAAAAGACGAGTGAGCGCTGGGCATTCCCCCCGTTGTTACCAAATACTGAAGATTAAACTTGCGATTTTTGACCAACTCGATCGGCAACTTCATGATCTGAGCCGCCAGACAAGCGAGCAAAGCAACCACGAGTACATGATTGTTGAATATGCCGCTGCAAATTTCCTGCATAGTGTTTAGTATTTCTAGTTACTGCGGCTGGTAATAAAATCGGCGATAGCCAGCAGCGGTAGAGCTTTGCTCCCAAACACTGCCAATTGAGCCTTAGCATCAGCAACAAGCTGCGAGGCTTGGCGCCGAGACTCCTCAATTCCCCACAAACTGGGATAAGTGACTTTTCCTGCTTGAACATCTTTGCCAGCAGTTTTGCCCAGTTCTTCTTGGGTAGCAGTAATATCCAAAATGTCGTCAATGATCTGGAAAGCCAACCCAATATTTTGAGCGAAACGAGACAGCCGCTGCAAATCGGGAGCCGAGGCACCAGCCAGAATTGCCCCACAAACTACGCAGGCTTCTAACAGCGCGCCTGTTTTATGAGCGTGAATGTAATTCAAAGTTTCCAGAGAAACATCTGTCTTTCCTTCCGATTCCAAATCAACCACCTGACCGCCTACGAGTCCAGCAGCACCCGATGCCCGCGCTAAATGGGCGATCGTCTGCAACACCTGTTGGGGGGGTACGTTCTCAGTTTTAGTGGCGATAAATTCAAAAGCATAGGTCAACAAACCATCGCCAGCCAAAATGGCAATATCCTCGCCGTAGACTTTGTGGTTCGTCAGTTTGCCGCGCCGGTAGTCGTCATTGTCCATTGCCGGCAAATCGTCGTGAATCAGCGACATCGTGTGGATCATTTCCAAAGCGCAAGCTGTCGGAATTGCCATAGATGTAGTGCCACCTGCCAGTTCACAGCTAGCCAGACACAGGATCGGACGCAGGCGCTTGCCCCCCGCTAGCAGCGAGTAGCGCATTGCTTCGTAGATTTTCTCTGGGTAGATGACCGGCAGTGCACTGTCGAGAGCTACCTCGATCGCCTCTTTTCGTTTGACTAGATAAGTAGATAAATCGAAAGAGGATTCCGGTTGGGACGAACCCATTTCTGTTGCCAATACCATCCCTTGCTCTCTTGTACTTAATATTTATATGGGATATTGTGAGCCGTTGGGGTCGCATCGTGCCGACTTTTACGGCAGTAGTTGCTCGAACTCCGAGCATCAATTAATCATTCTACGGGTGTTGTTGCACAGAAAATCTTTGAGTTTTGATAAGTTTGTCAAATTGCCAGTTAATCTAAAATTTACCAAAAATAATGGGTTTAAAGCCCCGTCCTTCTAGGACGGCTTTCTTTAACTGTGGTATACTTACGCTAGTTATGTCAGCGTAAGTATGCTTGTTTTTGAGGCAAAACTAGAGGGACAAAGCGAGCAGTACGAGCGGCTCGATGAAGCCATTCGTACTGCTCGCTTTGTCCGCAATAGCTGCCTTAGATACTGGTTGGACAACAAGGGGATGGGTAAGTACGAGTTGAGCGCCTATTGCGCTGTTCTCGCCGCATTGTTTCCGTTCGCCGGCAAACTTAATTCCCAAGCTCGACAAGCTTCTGCCGATCAGGCTTGGAGTTCTATCGCTCGGTTTTATGACAACTGCAAAAAAAACAAGCCTGGGAAGAAAGGCTTTCCACGCTTTAAGAAGCATCAAACACATGGCTCTGTTGAATATAAAACAACGGGCTGGAAGTTGTCGTTCGATAGACGAACTATCACCTTCACTGATGGGTTTGAAGCCGGAAGCTTCAAGATGTGGGGAACTCGTGACCTGCACTTCTACCAGTTTAAGCAGATTAAGCGAGTGCGTGTTGTTCGTAGAGCTGATGGGTACTACGTTCAGTTTTGCCTTGACCAAGAACGGGTAGAGAAGAGAAAGCCAACGGGTAAGACTGTTGGACTGGATGTTGGATTGACTCACTTCTACACCGATTCTGACGGTCAGACAATCGAGAACCCCCGTCATCTGAGAAAGTCCGAGAAAGCGATAAAGCGTCTTAGTCGTAAATTTTCTCGCACCACCAAAGGGTCGAAAAACAGAGTCAAAGCGAGAAATCGCCTGAGTCGAAAGCACCTCAAGGTAAGTAGGCAGCGTAAAGATTTTGCCGTGAAGTTGGCAAGATGCGTCATCCAGTCTAACGACTTGGTTGCCTATGAGGACTTGCAGGTGCGTAACATGGTTAGAAACAGACAACTGTCAAAGTCTATATCTGATGCTGCGTGGTCGGCTTTCCGTCAATGGTTAGAATATTTTGGCAAGGTGTTTGGTGTGGTAACGGTTGCCGTACCACCGCACTACACTTCTCAAAACTGTTCCAACTGTGGGGAAGTCATCAAGAAGTCTTTGAGTCAAAGAACACATCGCTGTCACCATTGTGGTTTTGTAATAGACCGAGACTGGAATGCGGCAATTAACATACTTGAGTTAGCACTCCGTACCGTGGGGCACATGGGAACGTTAAACGCCTCTGGAGACATCGACCTCTGCATTGGTGAGGCAACTCCTCAATGTAAGCCGAGTCGTGGAAAGAGGAAGCCCAAGAAGTGATTCTTGGAATCCTGCGGTACGGCCGGGGAGGATGTCAAAATCTCAAATATCAAATCTCAAATCCGCTGCTGCTGTCTGGCGACTTCCAAAAACCGCTGCACCGCCGCCGTTGGATCGCTGCGCCAAATTAGAGCGATCGCCACAATGCAGGTTGATTCTGGCAAAGATTTGTAAACAACCCCGCTGCGCTGAAAATTTTGCATCGACTCAGGGACGATCGCCACTCCCATCTCGGCCGCTACCAGACTCACAATGGTTTGCATTTGAATTGCTTCTTGAGCCGCGATCGGGCTAAAACCTGCTTGCTGACAAAGACTGACGATCGCATCGTACAATCCCGGAGCCTGGGAACGGGGAAATAAAATCAACGGTTCCGTGGAAAGTTCGCGTAATTCAAGATGCGTGCGATCGGCCGCCGGATGCGTTTCTGGCAATGCCACGATCAGCGGTTCTCGAAAAACGATTTCAGAATTTATCCCGTCTTCCTCAACCGGAGGGCGCACGAAGCCGATATCAATTTGCCCGAACCGCAGCCGCTGCAACTGTTCGTTTGTCGTCAGTTCGTGCAGTTCGAGCTTAACGGCGGGACACCGAGTGCGAAAGGCCTGCAAAATCGCTGGAACCACGTTGTGTGCAGCAGAACTCACAAAGCCGATCGTCAATTGTCCGAGTTCGCCCCGACTGGTTTGTCGGCCGAGTTGAATTGCTCGATCGACTTGCTGCAGAATTTTCCCGGCTTCCTCGAAAAAAACCTGTCCCGCTGCCGTTAACTGCACCGTCCGCTTGGTGCGGCGAAACAGTTGAAACCCCAACTCTGCCTCTAAATGCTGGATTTGTTGACTCAGTGGAGGTTGAGCAATATGCAGTTTTGCCGCTGCACGAGTGAAATTCAGTTCCTCTGCAACTGCAATGAAATAACGCAAATGCCGAAGTTCCATAGCTCCCCAATCATTGATATTTTAAAAGTATAAGTTGTTAGTTAAACATATATTGGACATTTATGATGGCATTTAATACAGTGATTAATAGGCGAGATTGAGAATTAAACAATGGCTAATTTGGATATCAAAATTAGAGAAGCAGAGCTGGCAGATTTGGAATTAATCCTGGATTTTATTTCACAAAAAAGCGAGTTTGATGGATGTAAAAATCTGTTGAAAGCAACAGCCGATAAATTGCAGGAAACCTTGTTTTGCCAGCCTCCACTAGTGCGGGTTTTGTTGGCTGAAGTTGCAGGAACAGCGGTAGGCTTTGCTCTTTTTTATTTCTCATATTCAAGTTTATTGACGCAGCCGTGTCTTTGGCTTGATGATTTATTTGTGCAAGCTCCTATGCGCGGTATGGGAGTCGGTACAGCGCTGTTAAAGTATTTAGCACAAATTGCTGAGTCCACAAATTGCGGGCGGATTGAATGGACTGTTAATACTGGCAATGCGCCGGGAATTGCTTTTTATCAAAAGCAGGGAGCGCGGATTTTGGAAAATATTAGGGTTTGCCGTATTGATGGAAGTGCGCTCGCCCAACTCGCTAACAAATAATTTGATTGGTTTTGTGAAGAAGGTTTTTTGTTAACCGCAGAGAACACAGAGAAAACAGATAAAACAGATAAATAGAAGACAGATTTAGGGTAGTTATCATGGCACAAAATTCTTGGAATACCGCTCTTTATGAGGGAAATCATGCTTTTGTTTGGCGGTACGGTGAATCGCTTTTGGAGTTACTAGATCCGAAGGCGGGTGAACAAATTCTGGATTTGGGCTGCGGTACGGGGCAGCTAACTGAAAAAATTGCTCAAACGGGTGCTTTGGTGCAAGGTTTTGATTCATCTTTGTCAATGATTTCCACGGCAAAAGTTAACTATCCTCACATTAATTTCTCCGTCGCAGATGCGAGGAATTTTCAAGTAGAAAAGCCGTTAGATGCTGTGTTTTCTAATGCAGTTTTGCACTGGATTAAGCAGCCGGATGCTGTGATTAATTGTGTGGAAAAAGCGCTGAAGCCGGGAGGGTGTTTTGTGGCTGAGTTTGGCGGTAGGGGGAATGTGGATGCGATCGTCCGCGCACTTTTGAGTGTTTTGTCAGAAATTGGCTGCGAGGAGCCTGAAGCGCTTAATCCTTGGTATTTTCCGAGTATTGGCGAGTATGCTGGGCTTTTGGAAAAGCAGGGATTTGATGTGGGTTATGCGGTTTTGTTCGATCGCCCGACTCCCCTAGAAGGTGGCAGCGCGGGTATGGTAAATTGGATTGAAATGTTTGCTGGCGGGTTTTTGTCGGGGTTGTCTGATGATGTGCGATCGCAGGTAATTAACGCAGTTGAAGAACGTTTGCGCTCGGCGCTGTACCGCGATGGTAATTGGATTGCAGATTACCGCAGAATTCGCGTTGTTGCTGTCAAAAATTCCTATTTAAATTGTGTATGAAGATCAAAATTAGCTTAAAATCACCCAACCCTGTCAAATTAAGTTGACACGCCTTCTATGCCTACATTAAAAGAAAAAGAACCTCAATCCATCTTTGATCCTCCGACTTTTGCTAAGGTCGAGGAAGAACGCCGTCATCGCAAGCAGCGCCTTGCAGCAGCCTTACGTCTGTTTGGACACTTCGGGTTTAGTGAGGGCGTCGCGGGACACATTACCGTCCGCGACCCTGAACACCTGGATTGCTTCTGGGTCAATCCGTTGGGTAAACACTTCAGTCTCATCCGGGTCAGCGACCTGCTGCTGGTGAACCATGAGGGTGAAGTTATAGAGGGGCATAAGCCTATTAACACGGCAGCTTATGCAATCCATTCTCAAATTCATGCAGCCCGTCCTGATGTCGTGGCAGCAGCACACGCTCATTCAATTTACGGCAAAAGCTGGTCTAGCCTCGGTCGTCTCCTCGACCCCCTCACCCAAGATGCCTGTTCCTTCTACGAAGACCACAGCCTGTTTGATGACTACACGGGAGTAGTTCTCCAGCTTCAGGAAGGCAAGCGCATAGCAACAGCACTAGGAGAGAAGAAAGCCATTATCCTCCGCAACCACGGTCTACTCACGGTGGGTCATTCAGTTGATGAAGCGGCTTGGTGGTTTGTGGCAATGGAACGTTCTTGTCAGGCGCAGTTGATGGCAGAGGCGGCTGGCACCCCCATCCTTATCGACTCTGACAATGCTCGTCTGGCGCAGCGCCAGGTAGGCTCACATCAGGTAGGCTGGTTTAGCTTTCAACCGCTTTACGAATTAATCGTACATCAACAACCTGAACTGCTGGAGTAAAGCAGGTTTGATGTATTTTGAATCAAGGACTATTTAGAAATCTCAATGAATCGGCACTGATTGTTTCAACCACGCTCTGTACACAGTAGAAAATAGCTAGGAGATAGATATGAAGGTAAATACACAGCTTTTATCAAAAAATGTTGGTCAACAAATCATCAATACGGATAATATTAATATTTTAGACCTGGACAGGGAAGAAATTATTAACCTGTTTAAATCTTATGGTTTCTTGCTGTTTAGAGGGTTGGAAAATAGTGTTGACACTTTTACGCAATTCACTAACTCCCTTAGTAAAGATTTTCTAGATTACACCGGAGGCGTCTTTAATCGCCGAGTAATTAATGGGAATGCAACTATTTTAAGCGTCAATGATTTTAAGGACGAGATTAAATTACATGGAGAAATGTACTATCAGCAAGATATTCCGTTGATGCTTTGGTTCTTCTGTGCTCATCCAGCATCACAAGATGGTGAAACAATATTATGTGATGGGAGGCAATTTTTTAATGAACTGAGTAGTCCCCTCAAAGAGTTATTTAGCAAGAAAAAACTAAAGTATGTTGGTCATTTGAATAAAGATGCTTGGCAGAAGCAATACAAAACTAATGATTTAAAAGTAGTAGAACAGACCTGTATAAGGAATAATTTATTGTTGCAAATAAATGACGATGAATCCATTGATCTTCAATATATTTGTCCAGCAATACATCCTAGTAGATGTGGGAAATATCCGACCTTTATCAGCAGCTTATTGCCAGCAAAACATAGATATAAAAACACTGTTTTCTTTGAGGATAATTCAGAAATTACTGATGATATTGTTTCTGAGCTTAATGAAGTGGCTGATAGAATAACTACAGAGATATCCTGGCAAGCAGGGGATATTCTAATGGTTGACAATACTAGGATAATGCATGGAAGAAGAGCTTTCTCTGATCATCAACGAGATATTTATTTGCGGTTATGTTCTCCAGCGTTTCCATTCTAAATCCAACTCCACGCAATCACGGTAAGAGCATCTCAATCAGACTGGGAAAAAAGACTTGATAATTTTCATTATGTAGTCATCATTGATCGCAGCTCGTAGTCTTTTCTGGCGTCAGCTAGGCTTGAAAGTGTTTTTTTGATTGACAGCATTAACTGCAATATTTGTAGGTGCGTTGCTTCCTGAAAACTCGATTTTTTCACCCAATTTTTTAGCAGCGACGCACCCTAACTTAGGTGTATTTCTAATGACTAAAGACTACTTGATACTGTAACTCGCAACCGTATTTTCCAAAAGCATAGCAACAGTCATCGGCCCGATTCCTCCTGGCACCGGCGTGATAAATTCGGCTACTGTTTTAACAGCATTAAAATCAACATCTCCGGCCAAACGACTCGTACCGTCTGGATTGACGACGCGGTTAATACCGACATCAATTACTACTGATCCAGGTTTGACCATATTAGCTGTAATCATTTCTGTGCGGCCGACGGCGGCGATTAGAATATCGGCTTGGCTGGTAATCGATTCTAGGTTTTTCGTCCGTGAATGAGCGACAGTAACAGTGCAATCGGCTTCTAATAGCATCAGCGCCATAGGTTTACCTACCAAAATACTCCGTCCCAATACAACGGCATTTTTTCCTTTCAAATCAATCTGGTATTCCTGCAATAACCGCATCACTCCGGCGGGAGTACAACTTCGCAAACCTTCCTCCCCGCGCACGAGACGGCCTAAATTTACAGGGTGAAGTCCGTCAGCATCTTTGTCGGGGGCAATTTGGTACAGCAGCGAAATTGCATCTAAGTGCTCTGGTAGTGGTAATTGCACTAAAATGCCGTCTACTCGATCGTCCTCGTTGAGCGCACGAATTGCAAGTTCTAGTTCGGCTTGAGTAGCGTTTGCGGGGTAATGCTGGCCGAAGGAAGCTATGCCAACTTTAGCGCAGGCTCGCTCTTTATTGCGAACATAGGCTGCGCTAGCTGGGTTGTCGCCCACCATCAGCACCGCAAGTCCGGGAGGACGGCCCTTTTGGGGTTGTAGGGTGCGGACTCGATCGCTCAGCTCGGTTTGAATCTTTGTCGCTAAAGCTTTGCCATCTAGTATTTGAGCAGTTTTGGCATCCATTGTAGACTCGGGGTTAGGGGCTGACGATTTTAGATTTTAGCTTAATCCTCGTCAAGGACTACACTAGAGAAATTTCTTACTTGCGATCGATTCTGGGGATTCTGTTAAAGTAAGTCGTATCTCAAATCTCAACTCAGTTGACCAATGACTACTGCAATTAAGCAAGTTTGGGTTCAAAGATTCTGCACCGGCTCTTTATCGCTAATCCTCGCCAGCGGTTTTTTCAGTTGCGGCAATTTACCTCTGTCTCAACTTAATCTTGGTTTTAATGTTGCTAGCATTGGCGACGTTCAACAAAAGCGGCAAGTGGATGCTGAAGTTTATCTTCGGGGAAAGGTAGAAAATCGCGCTCCATTTGTAGGGAATGCGGCTTATCAACTTGAGGATGGTACTGGCAGTATTTGGATTTTAACCAAGCAAGATTTGCCCCAGCTTGGCGATGAAGTGCTGCTGAAGGGAGAAGTCCGCTACAAGAGTATTACTCTGAAGGAATTAGCCGGAAAAGATTTAGGTGAAATTTATGTTGAGGAAATGGAACAGTTAAAGCGCACTCCCAGTTCAGACAAGGGGAAATAGGCATTGGTTATTTGTTGTTTGTTATTTGATAATTGCTCTTTGTTCCCTCTTCCTTATTTAATATCTGAGGAATACTCCATAATTCATCCGTGTATTCGTGTTCAATTACTAATGACTAATGACTAATGACTACTGACTACTGACTAATAACACATGACTAAAATTCACGTTGCGATCGCGATTTTGTACCAAGACGGCAAGTTTCTCTGTCAGTTGCGAGACGATATTCCTCATATCAGGTATCCCGGACATTGGGCTTTGTTTGGCGGACACTTGGAACCGGGAGAAACTGCGGAAGTGGCTGTATTACGGGAATTATCAGAGGAAATTTGCTATGCTCCTGCAAGTGTTTCTTTTTTCTGTTGCGATGTCGAAAAAGATGTGGTTCGCCACGTTTTTCACGGACAACTTAGTGCGGATGTCAAGGATTTAGTTTTGCTGGAGGGTTGGGATATGAAGTTGTTGACCCCGGAGCAGATTCGGGCCGGCAAATGCTATTCTGAGCAGTCAGGAGATGTGCGACCTTTTGGCATTGCTCACCAGCGTATTTTATTGAATTTTATTGACTCGATTTGAGAAAATTTCCACGCACCCTAGATGGGAGCGGTTTGAGCAAAGAGATATTCGTAAGGTGGACGGCAGAGCCGCGCACCCTACATTGCAGGGGGTTTAACAGTTAAGAGCGAGCCGCAATCATTCCCGTCTGGCGCGCGTAGTCAAACAATCCTCCGGCATCAATTACGGGGCCTACTTCTCCTAAAGGTTTGAGCGAGAAAGTTCGATCGAGAGTGTGGTTGACAATTACCTCTGCTGTAAAGTCGATCGTCACTTCTTGGCCGGTTACAAACAAGTCGCAGAGTCGCTCGACTGATTCGATCGGGTACAATTCGCCAGTAGCCGAGCAATTGCGAAAGAAAATGCGTGCGTAAGACAAAGCTACCACCGCTGTGACGCCAGCGGCCCCCAGAGCTATCGGAGCGTGCTCCCGCGAAGAACCGCAGCCAAAATTTTCGCCCGCTATGATAATCGGATACCGGGTTTTTTGTTCACCGGATTCGATAAACTTACCGTAGCGATCGGGCAAGCCAATCATCGCGTAACTGCCTAGTTTCTCGTACTCGTCCGGCTTCGAGGGAACCAGGGTCAAGTATTCTGCCGGGATAATTTGATCTGTATCGATGTTGTCGTCTACAACAAAAATTTGACCGCTAATTACTTTACCCATAGTTTATTTCCTGTTAGCCTCGCTCGATGCTGTGGTGATAATTTTAAGTGGATCCGTATGCAAGATTTGCATCTGTTTATTTTAACCTGGCAGTGTCAGTGATAACCTGTATGAGTAAAAATTAGATCCGAGACTTTGGGTTAACAATTAACAATTGCTAAGCGTCAAGATAGTTTTATGGCAAATCCAATAGATGACATTGCTCGACAAGCTCGCGAGGGCTCGGTTGCATCGATTATTCAAATCCTTAATGACGAACTGGCACAGGTAGGGGTGAGGGCCCGAGCCGTGTTTGCAGACGGCGTGCTGCAACTGCTGTGCGAAGCTGCAACGCCCCAACTGCTCGAAGAGTCTAGTTTGGTCGATCGAGTCAGAGAAATTTTGGAACGCATTTCGCCCCACAATATTCGCCGAGTCAACATCAACAGCCGGCTTGTCCGAGAACACCAACTGCTGTGGCTGGAAGAAATTAGCCGCGATCCGGATAATCAACTTTTGTGGTCTCAAGAAATTAAACTCCGAAAGCCGAATTTGTTCAAGCGTTTAGCTCTGAGCAACCATCACGAACGACAAGCTGTGGCAGGCAAGCGGGCTTTGCCGAGAATGGCTATACCTCGATCGATGCAACAACCGCGGCAATTTCAGCGCGGTATCGTCGGCGGCATCAGCTTGACCGTGCTGTTGTTGGCAGCAGCAACTGCCATCTACAAAGGACTTAATTCCCAAGTGCCAAACAGCAAACAAGCCACCACCCAAGCCGTAGCAACTGCCCCTTCCTCGGAGGCAAAACCTGCTTTGAAAATTTCTAAGGAGACTGTTAATTCTGCTGTTGACTCTTTTGCTCAAGCAGTCCGAGTAGCCGAACAAGCAGCCACCCAGGGCAAAACCGCTCAATCTCGCCAGGATTGGTTAGTCGTAGCTGCTAAGTGGCAGCAAGCTTCCGATTTGATGGCCGCCGTGCCTTCCAAGCATCCCCGCTACACAACGGCTCAGAACCGGACAGCACTTTACCGCCAAAATAGCGATAAAGCCCAACAGGAAGCACAAAATAAGTAAGCAGGTAAGTGAGATAAATTTAACCGTAGACTTCACTATTCGGCTCTAGGTGTTGTGAAAAATGAGTTTTTGAGTCAAAACTCGGAAACTCTCAGCTATGTTATGAGTGATAATTTGGGGATTTTGAATTTTTGCGATCAGCGTTACTCTATCGGCGGATTTGTATCACAATAAAAATTTGTTAGGATCACAAACTTAAATAGGAAACATCACACAGTTAGAAGAGGGGTGTCACTAAGCGGTCTCTAGACAAGCTTCATGCTACTAATAACCGTCAAAATTAGCGGGAATGAGATTAATAATCATCCGGTAAAGGATGGTAAAGTTCATTGCGTACAGATCGAAGGGTAGAAAACAGGAAAATAGAACTCGGTCATATCTGGGTATATTTTTACATATCGAGCGACCCGCCGAACGGCTGGAACACAGAAAGCAGGCTCATAACGGTCAAGCCGACAGTTATGGAAAGGTTCTAGATTGGCAGCGGGAGCCGGCTCAAACATCTTAGAATAAAGGCTTGGTTGCCATGATCGATCGCCAGGGAAATCAAGACTTTACTTCGATCTACCGATCGCCGTCAGAGTCTTGCACTTTGTATTTTCCGCAAATCGCAGAACCAGTACCAGTCCAAAAATTTCTGGATCGTCTTATGCAGTACCAGGTCGATCCTGCCCTACTTGGGCGACAAATTTGCCAAATTCTCGCCACCAGCTTTGATCTAGAACTCCTGCTGCTGCAAATAGCCAATACTTTGGGGGTTGCATGGGGGGCAGATTTCTGTTTAGTTACTGCTGTGGTTGACCAAAAAGTAGTACATCCAAATGCTTACTGGCAAAATAGCAGCGATTTCCCCTATGTTGCCGGTGTTGCCGATTCCACCGAAACACCGGAACACCCCCAAACCCCTAGATTAAAACCGCCTAGCATATCACTCGAACATCCTGTTTGGGCAAACGTCCTAGGAGACGGCGAGATAGTGGCGATATCCGACTATCTTGATATTCCGGCAGCTTCATCGCCCAATTCCCCTGTAAATGCCCTGCCTTTTCGGGCAATTTTGGCAGGGCCTGCGCGATTTGGAGGGGCTGTAAATGGGATGATGATTGTTGGTAAGTCGCAACCTCACGAGTGGTCGGTAGCCGATCGGCAGCGCCTTGAAGCAGCATCAGACGCGATCGGCAGCGCGATTTCTCACATTCAAAAAACTCAAGAAATTGCCAGCTTAAACGAACAGTTACAGCGACAAGCTAAATACAAAAATCTACTCATGTCAGTTGCTGCCTCGATCGACACAAATTCAGAAGTCGATCGAATATTGCAGCAAGTTATTGAAAATACCGTCGATACCCTGGAAGTAGATAGGGGCCAAATCCTGCTATTGAAATATACAGATCCTCTATTTACAACTCGCTCCCCCAATCAAACTCCCAAAGCGAAAATCGAATTAGTTTGCGAATTCGTTGCAAAAAAAAATCCAAAGAAACAGCCAATAGCAAAAAGCGCTACCCGAAAAAAAAGCTCAACATCCCAAACAAAAAACAAAGATAAAACTGCTAATTCCCCATCCAAAATCCCCAACTCACAACCAAATAACTATCCCGCTTTTTGGCTGTCAGAATCTAATTTGTGCCACCAAGCATTCCACAGCGCACCCAGACCCCTCGCCCTCGCTGACGCAGGCGCATTAATCGGCAAAGAACAAGAAGTAGCCACAGAAATTTTGAAACTCCAAGATATTCGCGGCTTGCTCCTGGTTCCCCTCACGGGCCGTAGCTACCAGGAAACTGTTTTGGGTTTCTTGGTTTTGCAGCACTCGAAGTCGCGCAATTGGAACCCGGAAGAATTAGAAGTTCTCGAATCAGTCAGCGCTCAAGTGAGCAAGATGATTATCCAAACTCAAACGATTAAGGAATTGCAAACCTTAGTCTTCGACAGAACCTCTCAGTTGCAGCAAAGCCTCGACGTGCAGGGGAAACTGTACGAGCAATCTGCTAATCAGCTAGAGCAAATGCGGAAATTGAAGCTGATTAAAGACGAGTTTCTCAGCACTCTGAGTCACGAGTTGCGTACCCCTTTAACAATCATGAAGCTGGCGATTCTGATGCTAAAACAAGCTGAACTGCCGTCAGCGAATCGGACTAAGTATCTCGACATTCTAGAACAGCAGTGTTCTAAGGAAACTGCTCTGGTTAACGATTTGCTGGCCCTCAAGCAGTTTGAGCCTCAGCAAGTCCCGATTTCTATAATCAAAATCGATCTCAACCGTTTATTTCAAGATTTAGTTAGGGATTTTGAAAAACAGTGGGCGGATAAGCAATTGACTCTGCAGGTAGATTTGCCCAAGTTGACCCCTTGCTGGGAAACTGATCTGGACATTCTCAATCGGGTACTGCTGGAACTGCTGACGAATGCTGGAAAATACTCTGCTTCTGGAACGGCGGTAGTTTTGGAGGCGTCTGAGGCAGCCGGCTATATTGTCCTGAGCATTTCTAATTTCGGGCGTGGCATTTCTGCTGCTGATTTGCCCCACATCTTTGATAAGTTCCGCCGTGGCACTGGCATTACTGACCAAGCTATCGCCGGTACGGGTTTAGGTCTGGCGCTGGTAAAGTGTTTAGTGCAGCACTTGAATGGTACTATTGATGTATCTAGCTGTCCGGCAGAAAGTTCAGAAGCTGACACTTTGTGGCGCACATCTTTTACTTTGACTCTGCCGCAATTTGCAGTGGCACTCTGTAATGTAGAAGAATAGTTCGGTTGAGAAGTTGCTGGGAATTGGCAGCGAATAGGCAAAATGAGAAGACTTGCCAGAAGAGAGAGATTTGGAAATGTCGTAAACACTACCAAGTCCTCTGTTTTGAATTGTTGATCTAGTTGCCGTCTAAATTGCCGGTTCTCGATTGCTGATTTTCTACTGGACTTATATTATGTCTGGTTATTGGCTCGTAATGAGCGCCTGTTTGTAGTGAGTGCGACTGTCCTATATTTATGAATTAATCAGGACTTGTATTACTTACTAGGAAGTTAATTATAATTGTATAGTCGGATTATGATATTACGCAGTATAGACCAAAGAAACTGAGTTTTTTAACTGTTTCAAAGGCCTGCAACCCGTATTTTCGTACCAGCGGGTTTCTGCGTCCTGGATGGTTCCCTAAAAATTGTCATGGTGCATGGAATTTGATCGCCAATATTATGCTCACAAAAGCAGCACCTAAAACCCTGCGTTGGCAACGTTCTAAATATTCGCCACTGGCACGGCAAATAGACATTTTTGCAGCGGCGGGAAGGTTTATGTTTTTTTTGTGGTGGGACGCACTGCTGCAAAATAATTCGCCTCATACAAGAAGAATTCGCGCTCATTGGTTGGTCAATACTTTGCTGAATTTAGGCCCGACTTTTATTAAAATCGGGCAGTCTCTCTCGACTCGGGCGGATTTGTTGCCGCTTGAGTATGTGAAGGAACTCGAACAGTTGCAGGATCGGGTTCCTCAGTTTAGTTCCGAAGAGGCGATCGCTCTTGTAGAATCAGAGTTAGGCAAGGATATTTATGCTTTGTACCGCGATTTTGACCCGTCGCCGATCGCTGCTGCGAGTCTGGGACAGGTGCACAAAGCAAGGCTGCACACCGGGGAAGATGTGATTGTCAAGGTGCAGCGTCCGGGTTTGGAAAGTTTATTTGATTTAGATGTAAAGGCGGTGCGCCAAGTGATGCGTTTTTGCTATCGCTATCTGCCTGCGACACGCAAATATGACCTAGAATCTATTTATCACGAGTTTTTTAAGATTTTATATCAAGAAATTGACTACCTGCAAGAAGGTAAAAATTCCGATCGCTTTAGCCATAATTTTCGAGAATATCCTCAGATTATTGTCCCGAAAGTCTACTGGCAATACACTACTAAAAAAGTGCTCACTCTAGAATATGCACCAGGGATTAAGGTGGATGACCGCATTAGTTTAGAGGCGATTGGAGTCGATATTGTGAAGCTCAATCAACTTGGGATTTGCTGTTATTTGAAACAGTTGTTAATTGACGGTTTTTTTCAAGCTGACCCGCATCCGGGAAATTTGGCGGTGACAGAAGATGGTAGCTTGATTTTTTACGATTTTGGGATGATGGCTGAGGTGAAGTCTCTGGCTAAAGACCAAATGGTTAAGACTTTTTTTGCTGTGATGAGAAAGGATACTGACGAGGTAATCAATACTTTAATTAAGATCGGCTTGGTTGAGCCGATGCCGGATATGATGCCGGTACGCAGGCTGATTGCTTTTCTGTTGGATAAGTTTATTGATAAGCCGATCGACTTTCAAGCTTTTAATGAAATTAAGAACGAACTTTACATCATGTTCGAGCAGCAACCGTTTCGCTTGCCTGCAGAAATGATGTTTATTATCAAGTCGGTGACGACTCTCGACGGCATTGCTAGAACTCTCGACCCTGACTATAATTTCCTAGCATCCGCTCAGCCTTTTGTCAAAAGTATTGCGGTGAGCAAGGGGCGAGGAAATGCGATCGGAGAATTGGCAAGGCAAGCGCGAAGTTTTATTACATATAAGTTGCAGCAGCCAAGTAAAGCCGAAGTGTTTTTCAAACGTTTAGAGAAACGGATAGAAGATGGCGAGTTGCAAATAAGAGTGCGAAATATCGAGAGCGAAAGAGCATTGAAACGCATTAATTTAGCCCTAAAAACTCTAATTTTCGCTTGTTTGACTGGTTTTGTGTTTTTGTCGGGTGCAGTGCTGTTCGTGGGCGGATATCAAACGGGGGCGATCGCAGCTTTTGCGGTTTCGGGATTCGGTGGCTTGTTTGTGTTGCGCTCGTTGTTAGACTTGTTGGTTAAGGAAAAGCTCGATCGAATGGTCGATCAATAAATATACTGGGTAATTGAGAATTGCGATCGTAAGCTGCTACGCATTTAAATTGAATCCAGATCCGATCTCTGGGGCCCGTTCCACAATAGCAGACGTTAGGCTGACTTTAGTACCGCCAAGTAAACTTGTTAACATAATTTGCGACTTTAGGTAGGGGCGGATTCTCAAAGCACGAAGTTATACTCCTAACATATATTAAACGCGATCGCCCGCCCCTACAAAAAATGTACGCCCAAAAATTGCTAAAACCAGACGGCCGCCCACTCACACTGTACAGCCGCTATCCAATCCCAGAAGGTATCGCGGCCGTAAGTCCCAGCAATGAACCCGTAGAGGCAAACCCGCACTTTCGGTGGCATCCTTTGCGGGGGGAATGGGTAGCATACGCCAGCCACCGTCAGGGAAGAACTTTCATGCCGCCGCCGGAATACAACCCGCTGGCAGCTACAATTAACCCTAAGTTTCCGACAGAATTGCCGCCGGGAGATTACGATGTGGCAGTGTTTGACAACCGCTTTCCCTCCATGACTTTGCAAGCCAAAAACGCACCGGCAAATATTGTAGAAACTTTGCCAGCTAAAGGCATTTGCGAAGTTGTTGTTTTTACTCAAGATCCGCTAGCTTCCCTCGGTTCTTTAGAATTATCTCACTTAGAATTGCTGTTAGAAGTATGGGCAGATCGCACTTCAGTTATCGGCAGCAATCCCGAAATTCAATACGTCTTGCCCTTTGAAAATCGCGGCGTCGAAGTCGGAGTGACTTTGCACCACCCCCACGGTCAAATTTACGCTTATCCGTTCGTGCCACCGGTGCCGGCACGGATGTTAGAATGTCAATCGGTTTACTATCAAAAAAATAGTTCCGGCTTGCTGCAAGATTTGATTCAAAAAGAGATTGCTGACAAACAGCGAATTATTTATTTAGACTCCGAGGCGATTGCCTTTGTCCCCGCTTGTGCCCGCTACCCTTACGAAGTGTGGATTGCCCCGATCGCCCCTGCTGCTACATTTATAGATTTGACGGAAAAACAGCGGCAATCACTCGCTAAGGCCTTAAAAACAGTGACCCTCAAATATGACGGTTTGTGGCATCGCCCGTTCCCTTATTTGATGGCTTGGTTTCAAGGGCCCACAGACGGGAAACCCCATCCAGAAGCGCATTTGCACGCCCAATTTTATCCGCCCTATCGATCGAGCGATCGGCTAAAATACCTCGCAGGAACCGAACTCGCCGCCGGAATGTTTGCCAATGACGCTTTACCAGAAGAAAAAGCTAAAGAATTGCAAGCAGTATCTATCGATTTTAGATTTTAGATTTTAGATTGAGGAAATTCTGACTAAAATAATGAATTTTCTTCCTTATTCGTGGAGTGTCCCGACCGCCCTAAAAATATAATTTAGATGCAAGAAAGCAGATGATAAACTCATTAAACCAAGAAGTCGATACAAAACTCGAATTCATCCGCAAAACCTTAACCGAAACAAAAGCGATCGCCCTTCGTTTGCGCGGCACTGATTGGTTTGCCTGGGCAACAGGCGGCGGTTCCCATACAGTATTGCTAACCGCAGAAACCGGAGTGGCAGAACTTTTAATCACCGCCGAAACAGCTTGGGTTCTCACCGATGAAATCGAAGCTCAACGCTTACAAGACGAGGAATTGCCAGCGAACTTTCAAATGCACATCTATCCTTGGGCAGATGTTGCACAGCGCGAAGCATTCGTCAAACAAATTACTGGTGGGGGTAACGTCATGAGCGATCGACCAAATGCCCAAGAAACACCAATAATCGCATCTTTACAGTCTCGCAAACAGACAATGATGTCAAGCGAATTAGAGCGATACCGACGAGTCGGGCGTTTAGCCAGCGAAGCTATGACAGAGGTACTTTCTGCAGCCAAACCAACATGGACAGAATATCAGCTAGCTGGAGCCGGTGCAGAGGCTTTGTGGGCGAGAGGTTTGCATCCAGCGCTGACATTAGTTGCTGGAGAAAGGCGTTTGCCACTGTACCGCCACGCCACAGCAACTGCCGAACAAATTGGACGACAAGCAATGTTAGTATTTTGCGCGAGGGGATGGGGCTTGTATGCAAATTTAACTAGATTTGTTTGTTTCGATTTTCTTGGGGAAGAGCATTCGGAGTTGCACCGACAAGTCAGAGAAATTGAAGCCACGGCGCTAAATTTTTGCCGGCCGGGAGTAACGCTGAATGCGGTTTATGATACCTTTAAAACTGCTTATGAAGAGCACGGATATCCTCAAGCAATTGCGGAACACCATCAAGGCGGAACTACCGGATATTTGGCGCGCGAAATTGTGGCGAATCCGGCTACTTCAGATATTTTGGCAGAAAATATGGCTGTGGCTTGGAATCCGAGTTTGTCGGGAGCAAAAATTGAGGATACGTTTTTACTTCACAGCGATGGAACGTTGGAAAATTTGACTTTTGATCCGAATTGGCCGAGTGTAGAAGTAGCGGGAAGGTTGCGCCCTGTGCCGCTGGAAATATGGGACGATCGACCTTAGTCAATTTAACTTATCGCTTTAGTAGAGAAAAGAGTACACTACCCTACAAAACGCATTAAACCGACTTACTTAAGCAAAAACGCTGCCACATAAGGGTTTCCGAACTTGTAGTCATGTAAAAGATTTTTCAAAACCTGCAAAGTTTCACTCCGTATTGGTTTGGATGGGAACGATAGCAGCAGGCGACGGAAGTTCCCCTCACTCTACCCCACAGCCCTGTCTTTTAGTCGGCAGTTTCTAGTTCCTCTAATTCTTGCGTAGACTGCCATCCAGCTTGCCAGAGCGATCTATCTTTGAGCTGTGCGGCGTTCAGCCAAAAACGGACATTTGGATCGCAAGCCGCCACCATTTCTGCAAATACCCATTTACCTTCGTTTTTTCGGTTGACGACTTGAAAGTGTCGCCACCCCCAAGTTTTTTGGTGTGAAGTCCATCGGGAACCAACTAAATAAGGAAATTTTTGTTTTTTGCTCACAGTATTTTTGTGGAAAAATATATTAGAAAGCAAGTGAATTGTAATATAGCCATCCTAAATCCTTTGTGTAATTCTTGTAGGGGCAAACTCCCCCGTGGTTGCCCCCATGAGGCCGGGGTAGGCAAAGAAAGGCAATATCCCTACATCTTTGTACGATTTCTGCAAGGATTGCTATAACTCGTTCTGTTTGATGATATTAATTCCCTATTAAAGCTCGTCAAATCCTCTCCCCCTCTCCCCTTCTCTCGAACATACCAAATAATATAGATCCGCAGCAGCTTACGTAAGAGTTCACCTAAACTCTATCTGCAAGTAGATGTGTTTATTGTAACTTGCAGCAGTTTCGCATCGGGCTTCAAAAGTAAGGGCAGTTCAATGACTGCCCCTGTAATTAGTTATACCTATTGAATAGGATAATTTTTCAAGCGATCCACAAATAGCAAATTTATCCTGTACGAGCTAAATCGTGAATCTCAAATCTAAAAGCAAATAACCCAGGTTATAGTTGTGCAGAATAATCTTTTCTGTGAAACTTACTCAAATCTACTTTTAGAGCAGGTTTGATGTTCACTTCCTGTTTCTAGCAAGGCGGTCGGCCGCTTCTTTATCCACAGGCGTGTTTTCGAGCCCAACTTTCCCTACAAACATTTTTTCAATCTTAATCGTGTTTCATTGATCCTGTACAGCTCAATAAAAACGCACTTTTAGGTAAGATTGACTAATTTCTTTGATTCTGTCGCTACCTCTTGATGACTTCTCTGCTAAGGCTTTTGGCCTGATAAGTCCAGAGGAAGTTGGGGAAGTCGGAGGCGAACCGCATTTGTTTGCAGCCAGAGAGTGATAGCGTGCTTCCGTTGCGGCGTCACGTACTCTCCCGGTCGGATCACGCCAGCACAGACGCCGATGTTTTTAATAAGGGTTTCTCGCTCCGATGAACTTGCACCCTGTAGCAACCTGACTTGGGCTTTGATAAAATCCACGTTCATAGCTGAAAGTAAAAGTAAGTAAAGAACTCAGTTAAATAGCGATGCTTTGATTCCGATTGTAACTCTAAAACCACTTGGTATGAATCAAATTGATTCAACATCCCCATCCTGGGGATCGCGGGGTCTAGAGCTAGCCAACTTTATTTACTTTATCTGTTTTTGCTAGCAAAAGTGTCACTATGCTAGCAGTTTTGGCAGAATTATTTATAGTTAAGAACTGTTACAAATTTGGCTCGATTTCCACAATACGGCAGAGTTTAGTGCTAACGCTACTTTCCTGAACTCAAAAAGTTCAGCATTGTCTCCAACTCATTGCCTTCCTAGGTTTTAGACTCCCCGATTGGGAAGCGATCGCTCCGGGAACATTCCTCTTCGATCGCCCCTCTTAACACCCCCACACTGCCACATCACCCTATTGAATTAGATCATCCCGTAGACTTGGCTGTGGACTATAACTTCAGGCATACGTGTTGTTACCGCGGCTACAATAAGCGAGCAAGTTTTTATTCTTGTTTCTCAAGAAAATATTTTTTGGATTTTCGTGTACCGCCCTTATTTGTGTTAATTAAGGCAGCTTTGTCATCTCCGGGCTAACGAAGACTCGCAGCTTGCGAATCCAGATAATTTGTACTCTGTGGCGGTGAATCTGTTTCCTGAATTCATTGGGGGCGATCGCTCCTCTGCCAGAATTGCCAGTAACGGCTCATTTTGTATACTTCATAACAGATATGTCACTGTTCATAATTTAAAAACAGTACAAGTTTCAACAGTCTTCCATCCGTCTATCGCTCCTAATAGCCCACGAAGAAGGATAAAAAAATTAACTCTGCATACCCAATTGTTGAAAACGATTTTGCCTTAGCCACTTGCCTGAGATAGCAATTCGATATAGCCAAATTTGCTGATTATTTAAGTTAAAATAAACTATAAACTCAGGTAATAAACATACCGAATATAATTCAAAAATTAACTGTTTTAGTTAATTGAAAGCTAACTTATTTAGATTTTATTCATAATTATTAGTAAATATTTTAACACCAATGCTTATGGTTAATAACAACTAATTTATGACGGTGCAGATGCCGATTTAGGGAACTTTGGACGTGAATTTAAAATATTAATTAACCGGGTTTCACAATTTGAGACCTTGTGGGGAGTAGGGTTAGGCGTCTCGCCTGCTCTGAAAATACACGCCTTCGGGTTCATGGGTTGATCGCAAAAAAACTTAAAATCATCACGCTATTATGCAACCCCCCATTAACAGCTCATACGATATCTTTTACTCTACAAAAACTAACCTACTAGGCAGCATATGAAATCCCCTCGCGCAGAAGCTGCGGAGGGGAAATGGTGAATAAAATTATTGGTTTTAAATTATCGATGTGTAGATCTCTCTTGGCAGTATCAAAAGGTATCGAGCGATCTATCGACCTACTTCGGCCAGTCGCTAAAATAATTTCCCGGTGGGAAACCGAGAAATTATCAACTAAATCAACCTTTTTTCTGCTGGCGTTGGAGCTTAGTTTTCCAATTGGCGATCTCCTTCTGAGCCGGCTGATAACTCTTAGTACCCGACGGCACCAGCGAAGCAGCTTCAACTGCCTCCTTCAGCTTTCCTTGAGAGCCGCGCAACTGAGCAATTTTGAGAATGCTTTCGCTCCACTCTCCAATTAACTGTTGAGCTTCTGCATACTTCGGCTGACCGGGTTCAATTTTATTAGCTTGCTGGATGCCTTTACTGTAAGAAGAGGCAACCCCCCGCTTAATTTGACGCTTAGCAGCCGATAGCAAAGCAATATTTACATCCTGGTCTTTGGATAGCTCCTCCCACTGAGCGATCGCCTGTTTCGACTGATTGTAAACAGGCTGATTGACATCCGGCATCAATTTAGCCGCGCCGATTGCCCCCTGGAAATCGCCCCGAGCAGCCCGCCCGTTAGCTATATCCAAAATTGTCAAACTCCAGCGCTCAATATCCTGCTGAGCCTGCGGGTAGAGCGGATCGCTAGCCGGAATCGTTCGAGCCTTAACCACCGCTCTATTAAAACTAGAAGCCGAACCATCTTTGAGGAAAGTTTTCGCCTCAGCCCACACCTGCTGGCTGGATGGTGGCTCCTTGGTTCTAGTCCCCGCTTGCACCGCCCGCGGTTGGTTCTGCGATCCCCCAGTACCAGTAAATTTTTGAGATCCAGAGTTTTCGGCATTTTTAGCAGGCGATCGAGGATCTCCTTCCTGCTGACCAGTAAAAATTGATTTGTTCGTCACAAAAACACCCAACAGCAGCACCAAAGCCGTAGCTGAACTCCATAAAACTAGCTGCTGCAAAAATGACTTATCCGACCCCCCCTTATGCTCATCCTCCGGCTTTTGCAAGTTCGGTCGATCGCCCCCCCCATCAGCCGGGCCCACAGCATTTGGTGGCGACACAGGTGGCATCTCAACCGACGAATCCTGAGCGTTGCGAACTGCCGGAGGCACATCCATTCGAGCCGTAGCCATCGCCATTTGCGGGCGATCGAACCCATCAGCCGTACCAACCGCCATATTGCCGTTGCGTCCTGCCAACGCAGCAGTTGGTACCCCTGAAGCATCGGGCAAAATCACCAAATTAGCCTTTCCTGGAGGATTCACCACCATCAAAGGTTCTTGTTTCGGACGCAAATGGTGGTCACACAGCTCCGGCAGTCGATCGCTCAAAAAACGGTCTAAACCCTTAATAGTCATGCACTGTCCCGAGCGTAGCCCCTCCAAAAGCGCCGTCGTAAAAAACCCCTGACGCAAAGCCGAAGTTTCCCGCGAAACTTGATTAGGGCGGCAAGAAAGCACCGTCGGGATTTCCAGTTCCCGCGCCAGCTCGACCGTTTGAGAGCCGATCGTTTCCCCCGCTTTCACAATCTGGCTGCGGTTCATATCAACCAGCACCAATACCGTTTCCGTAGGAGCGTTTTTCAGAGTATTCAACAGCAACTCTACCGGAATCCCTGTACCCTGAATGTCAGCCGGATTGCCGTCAACCGGCATCAAATAATCCTTACCTTCATAGCTGACACCGTAGCCACTAAAAAAACACCAGAGTAAATCTCCCTGTTGCACATGTTCCGCGCACAGGCTTTGGGTCAATCTCAGAATATTTTCCCGATTTGGATAGGTAGATTGACCCCACAGCGACGGCGAGCTATCGGTCATCAGCAGACATCCATCCGGCGCAAAACCCGCCTCCTCAGTCAAAAAACCGTACAGCGCCTCTGCATCCTCTTGGGCATAACTCAAAGGCTGGAGTAACTGATATTGATTGATGCCTATTGCAATACAAGCGTGATTTTTCATCCCCATATGCCCTATATATATAGTGGACAGCTTGCACAAAACGATAACACATACCCGTTTAAGGTTATACCCACTTTCGTCAGCACTCAGAGAGCAGTTGACCGCAGGCAGAACTCCCAACAAGCCCCCCAATTTAGCATCCTAGAATTTTTAATTTTTATATTGCAGTAAAAATTTATATCCTCTGCCTGCCTTTAGAAAAATAAAGTTAAATTGGATACACAGGCCCTTCTATTTGAATTTAATTTCACCAAACTACACCAAAAAGGAATAACCCGCCAATGGTCTCTACCGCTAAAAAAGAAATCTCCACCCACAGCGAATCGCTACTGAAGCAAAAGCATCCTAAAACTCATAGCCACTATAGGTTTCAGGATTTTTTTGCCTTCGATCGCCAGATGGGTACCATTGACGACTGGAATGAGTCGCGCAACATTTTTACCAGCGAGGACTTCATTATCGGTTTGGTGGAGGGACTCGAAGAAGAAGTCGGCCCCGCGTCCTCTGTCATCATGTATACTATTGGTTGCCAGTGGGGACTCCAAGATTCCGAATTTTTTCAAAAATGGTTTAGTGCCGAATACAGCCAGAACATTCGCCAGTCAAATCTCATGTTTCTGCTAGAAACTTGGTGGTGGCCTTTCACGGCTCAAGGTTGGGGTCGCTGGGAAGTGGACATGAGCGATCGCAAACACGGCTGCATCTTCATCAACCTCTTTGACTCAGCAGTTGCTCGCACATTGGGCGACGTAGGCAAACCGGTTTGTCACCTATACGCCGGTTTGTTCGCCGGTTTCTTCGGCTCTTTAGTCAAAAAGCCTCTGAGCTGCATAGAACTTCAATGTTACTCAATGGGAGAAACCTATTGCAAGTTCCTGCTGGGCAACCCAGATAAAATTGATGCAGCAGCATTCTGGCTCAACGAAGGTGCCAACGCCCGCGATATTCAAAATCGACTGCAACACGGTGAAATATTGCGGTAAACAACTTGGAAAGGCACATCCCCTGCCCTGCCTTTCCTCCCACCAATTTCGCGATGAAAGTGCGATGGTGGATTTCTCCAGGCAGGAAGAAAGATGAAAAGTCAAACTTCATGGTTGGACCAATCTGTCCAAGAATTCTTTGGTCACTATAATTGGCTGGGAAAATCTTTAGAAACCCCAAATGGCTCGACCCCCGGTCAACTTCTGAGTTTAACCCAGCCCGTAGCAGACTTTTTTCAAGCTATTTCTTGGGAAGGAATTCCGGAAGTAGGAGCCCTACCCCTACCGCCACCCTTGCCAGTAATTTCTATTTCTGAACAAGCAGAAGTCACCATTGATGACCTATTTGACCTGTTTTAATCTGTGTGCCAAATGGAAAATAAAAAATAGGGCAATCCCGCATCCATCTTCCCTCACCCATCTTTCCTCATCCCTCAAAATCCATTAGTTAAACCCGTTAAATCCCGTACATAGCTCGTTGCCGAACTTCCTTCCTTTTATCAATTACCGATTACCACTTAATTAAAATCATGCACCCTGAGATTGAGGCGCTGCTAGATCAGGCAGAAAACCGCTTTTTAAAAGGCGAAGAACTCATGGCTTTTAAGCGTCAAGCTGTAACCCTTGTTCAGCGCTTAAAAATTTACGAATTTTTGCGAGAGAAGGAAGCAAGCATCTTCCAACCAGTAACCAACAAACTACAAGAAACATTCCCCGACGAAAAACAAGAAACCTTAGAACGATCACTCAAACATTGGGTGTTAGTCTTGCGGTACTGCGCTATGGCTATGCTGCTAAACGATCAAAATTTTCTCGAACAGCGCCTTGTAGACTGGCTTTCCGGCATAGTCGCAGCCCACCAAACTCAAAAGATCGAAGCAACTGTTTGCAATCTGCTGCAAATTCGTTTAAAAGAATTGCTTTCCGAGCAAGCCCGGACTATATTGCAACCATTTTTAGACCAAGCGCAGTCAATTATTGACCAAGGTAATAAATAATCAGCTTTTTTCCCAATTCCCAATTCCCAATTCCCAATTCCCGATGATTAATATTGCCGACTTACTCAAACAGCCCCGACTACCGGGAAACTACTTTGCCAGCGATGCCTACGTCCGAGGCGACCTCGAACTCGGTCTCCTCGAAAACCGCCGGGGCGATCGGCTTTTAGCACTCCCAGAAACACTGATTCAAGCCATTTATATCGGCTTAGAACAAGAAACAGGTCAAGCCTCTCGCCTCGTGCTTTTCAACTGCGGTCGCTGGTGGGGTAAAAACTTCTACGTGCGTTTTTGCGAAGAAGTTAGCGAATACTACGGTCAGCCAGTTTCTGAAATGGAAATGGTAGAATTTCTTCAGTCCTTACAGCAGTGTTGGAAAACTCATGGATGGGGAACATTTGAATTTGACCCCAGCTATTCCGAACAGGGATTTTTAATAGTAAAAATTGCTAACTCTCTTTTTGCTAAAACAGCTCCCAAGTCTAAGCGACCAGCCTGTTTTTTAGAAGCAGGTATTTTAAGTGCGTTCTTTAGTCAGCTTACGGGTCGAGAACTTCACTGTCTGCAAACATCCTGCGAATCATTGGGTTCGGACTGCAACCGCTTTATTTTAGGGCTGCGCGAGCGCCTCCAACCAGCAGATTCTATGGTCGAAGAAGGAAAAGACCATGAAGCTATTCTCAGTCAACTTTTTCAAAAAAACTGACTTATTTGACAGCTATTAGTTTGTTGCTAATAGCTGTCAAATCGATTTTTGGGCAGCCATATTATCGACCGTATCATCAAAACTGTGAGTTAAATTATAAAAAAGCTCGTGAGTTAAAAAATAAGGTTTTAGCAATTCAAATAAAACCTGATGAGAACTAGCAGCTAGAAACTTCATAACTTACTCTAGAAACTCATAAAATTTAAAAGCCATCAAAACCTCAAACATTTTGCTAGAACTTAATGGACGCCAATGAACTTCTAACTCGATATGCAGCCGGCGAAAGAGATTTTAGACTGGCAAATCTGCGCGGCATTGTGTTGAGTCCGATTGATTTATACCGTTCCAGCGATGCCCCAACTCTAATTTTGGCAAACCTCAACCAACACCAGCAACGACCCTACTTAATCGGTGCGAACCTCAGCGGGGCGGACCTCACCAAAGCCCATCTGAGCCGAGCCAATCTCAGCAAAGCTGACCTCAGCGGAGCCAATCTCACCGGCGCCAACCTCATGGCAGCCAGTCTAAGCGGCGCCAATCTCATCGGTGCCAATCTCACCGGCGCCAACCTAGCCGGCTCTCATCTGAATTGGGCAAACCTGACCGGAGCAAATCTTCCCAATGCTAATCTCATAGGTGCTGATATGAGCGCCGCTAACCTCACCAAAGCCGTTCTCACCGAGGCTAATCTCAGTAAAGCCTATCTGATTAAAGCCAATCTCAACGGGGCAAACTTCAAAGATGCTTACTTAAGTCTAGCGAGTCTGAAAGAGGCAGACTTGACCGAAGCACAGCTCACCGGAGCCGAATTATCCAAAGCCAACCTAGCCGGAGCCAACTTAACCCGTGCTAACCTCAGTAAAGCCAACCTGTTGAAAGCTAATCTCAGGCGAGCTAACCTCACTCAAGCCTATTTAAACGGCGCCTGCTTGATTGGATCAGACCTTAGCGAAGCTTGCTTGGATAGAGCCAATTTGTGCAAAGCAGACCTCAGCAAAACCTATCTGAGAAACATTACTTTGAATGGCAGCCACTTAAGCGGTATTAACCTCAGCGGGGCCGATCTGGGCGGTGTAGACTTGAGCCGCAAACTTTTAACTGGAATTAATATGGCAGAGGCATTGTTGAACGAAGCCAACTTGAGCGGTGCTTATCTGATGGAAGCTAATTTGAGCGGGGCAAACCTCAGCAAAGCCAACTTGAGTCTAGCCTACCTGATCAATGCCGACCTTTCTAATTCTTGCCTGCATGAAATTAACTTGACCAAAGCTAACCTGAGTAAAGCCAACTTGCAGAAAGCTGACTTGACAGGAGCCAACCTCCGGGGAGCCATTCTCACTGAGGCGGATTTGACGGGAGCGAAGTTGATTGGAGCCACTCTTCCTAACGGCACAGTTTATCGGCGTTAACTTGTCAACCCCCTTGATTATTTGCCGAGTAAAGTGCGGTTGATGTCCAGAATCGGAAAAAATAGGTTCCTTTCTTCCACCGTGAGATATTGTTTGAGGACCTTTTTCATCACTTCGTAGGTCACGCTCGCACTATTTCTAACTTGAACAGCGCCTAAAATAGTTTGCAACCAAAGTAGTAGCCGATCGCGCAATCGTTCCGTATCATTAATCAACAGTGCTGCCGCCGAATGCCTCAACACCCGCACAATATCTCCACGGCACTTTTCAGTCATATCGTTAGCCCCCCGCCGAAATAAACCAGGGTCTAGAGAGAGCATTTGTGCTTCCACTTGCCGCATAATTTCTGTTTCAGAGGCTTGAATTTTTTTATAAGCACTCATCCGGTGATTCAAAGACTGAAAGTAATCTTTCAAAAATTGGAGTTCTTCTGCACTGGCGTAGCGTCCGTCTGCTTCCATGCTCAAACGCGCAAGTTGGCTCAACATAGATTTTTCTCTACTACTAAAATACAAACATATCA
The DNA here is from genome assembly GCF_036701335.1 of Microcoleus sp. Pol12B5. NCBI lineage: Bacteria > Bacillati > Cyanobacteriota > Cyanophyceae > Oscillatoriales > Microcoleaceae > Microcoleus > Microcoleus sp. Pol12B5. The sequence continues at coordinate 74,847 of NZ_JAUBQQ010000021.1, forward strand.
GTTTTAAGCTTCTTTAGTCCGAACTAAATATTGTCCTACTTGAAAGCGGGTTTCATTAAGCTGTGTAACGATAGAACGAGTAATTAACTTTCCTGATTCTACAACTACTTGACCCGTAATTGGGTGTAATAAATCTTGCTGGGCCCGGCGGCCGATCAAAGCTTCGACATTTTCAATCGCATTAATGTACATCCCTGCAGGCAACTGTACAACCACACCCTCACCCATAATTTGAGCCTGACAAGCAAGTCGCGAATTGGCTTTAGCCGTAGTAATGACTTCCAACGTCCTTCTCTCGCGGCGGTTCATGTCCGACAAGCCTTCCATGCCTTCTTTAATGTAAACATGGCAGGTAGCGCACATTCCCCGCCCCCCGCATTCCTTGAGAACGTCTAAGTCTTTGGAAAGTAAGGCAGACAGGATATTCGATCGGGTTTCGACTGCTATTTCCTCCGCAATTGGATCTAGTTTAATAATTTTAACCATATTGATGTTTGCTCCTGTCAACTTCAGTATTTAGCAAGTTACTATCAACTTATTCAAAGCGCAAAAAATTTGGCTAATACTCAAAAAGGTTAAGATGCCTTGACGACAGCATCGGCTTCTGGCTCTCTAACCCCTATGACATAACCGCACTTCTGTTTTGGTCATATCGCTGTTCCCTCGCCCCGATTCCCCAGATTAGCCTTGAAAAGCTAAAACCTTAGAGACTTTCTGCATGGCATTGAAAAAACTGTCATAGTCGCGATCGACTAAAATAGCAGCCACAGGTAGTTCCGGATCTGGTACCCGAATCCGGCAAGATTGATAGTGATTCCGAAGCTCCAGGATTTTAGTAGGTGCGACTGTGCGATCGCTCTCAAAGAGGCTGAGAATGAACCTGAGATAACATAGGCTGTACCTGGCGAGGGATTCAAAAATTTGAATTTTTGTCAGAATTATTTACATATTTTAATACTAGCTCAAGCTTTTTCTATAATTAGACCGATGCAACATTCTAAGTACCGTATTTTAGGGCTAGTCGGACAAGGACAATTTGGTCGAGTCTTTTGTGCCAGCGTTCGAGAAGCTCCCGCCCAGGACTCCCGCCTCACCAGCCAACTGGTTGCTCTCAAAGAACTTAGTCATCAAAAAGCCCCAACTAGCGAATTCTTGCGAGAGCTGTGGTTTCTGATCACCTTGCAGCACCCGAACATTGTTACCTGCCGAGCTCTAGAACACACAGCTACAGGGAGGTACTTGGTTATGGACTACTGCGAGGGAGGAACCCTCCGCAACCTGCTCAAACAAGAGCGCCCCTTGCGTCTGCTTGAAGGTTTGCAGCTAGTCATGGAAGTTTTAGCAGGCTTAGACTACGCCCACCGGCGAGGCGTAGTTCACTGCGACATCAAACCCGAAAATATCCTCCTCACTTTAGGGGCAAAAGGTTGGTCGCCCCGACTGTCCGACTTTGGCATCGCGCGTCGGCTGCCAGAAATTGGTACCACTCGCCTCCACCAAGAACTTTCTCCCGACGCTACCGTAGGTTCCCCCGCTTACATGGCCCCTGAGCGGTTTTACGGTCTTTTTTCCCCGATGTCAGATATATATGCAGTAGGCATTCTGCTGTTTGAATTGCTAATGGGCTACCGCCCTTTCGGGGGAACCCCCGGAGACTTGAGGTGGGCGCACCTGAATCAACGCTTGCAATTTCCCGACGCCATCCCCGAACCTTTGCAAGCAATAGTTAAAAAATCTTTAGAAAAGCTGCCAGCCCGCCGTTTTGCCAGTGCTTCCCAAATGGCCCAAGCTCTGCGACTGATCATGTACGACCCCGCTGTCAGACAATTGGGCGACTGCATTATTCCCTGGGAAAACCCCACAAGTGGTGATAAAAGTCTGAAGTCGGAAACTGAGTCTTTAGTGGAGGTGGAAGAGGAAAAAGCATCACAGTCGGCTATTAATTTACTTCGGACTGTGCGCTATTCGCTTTCGCAGCCAAAGCCACTGATACTTCCTGCACCGCTGACCGCTTTAATTGCCACTGAAACGTATCTCTATGCTGCTGTAGGTACAGAGGTGAAAGTTTGGTCTCAGCCGGGAAAACAGCTAGTTACAGGAGAAATGTCTACTTCTATTTCATTAATGCCGGAAATCGTGCGGGGCATTTTACCTGTTTCCGATGGCTGCTGCGTTCTCACTCCCCAAAAACTTTACTGGCTCAACGATCACTCTTGGGAACCTCAGTGCCTGCTGGATATGGGTTTTAGGCAAGGCCCAGATGCTTTAAAAGCTGCTATTGACTCTCACGGTAACTGGTTGACAGTAGCGGTTCCTGGCGAACTGCGTTTTTATTCTTTAGCGGGAAACAGCACTGTGGGCGATCGGGAAAAAACCCTGAAGCTGATCGCTACTGTGCCGTTACCAGAACACTATTTGCCAGAATTAATTTTTTTGGATCGGCGACATGTCTTAGCAGTTTGGCCGGACAACGAACCAAAAAATCCCCAAACTATTTTTAGAGTTTACACTCGCCGCGGCACGCCGGTGGGTTCTGTGCGGTTGTCTGCCAGTGTCGGACAGATCCTATTAACACCTGAGCCTTATACTTTGCTGGGAATTCCCCAAGGTGGTAAAGCGGCGGTGCTGTTGATGAAATTGTGGCCGCTCAAGGTAGCGCGAGTTCCCCTTGAAACTTTCCCCGTGTCTGCTTGTGTGGCTAATTGGGGATGGGTGTTGGCCGATTTTGGGGGGCAGATAGAAGTGTTAAACAGTCAAGGGATTCAAGTAGGGAATTTTAGCGGTCCTGCCTCACCCCGGGCGATCGCTCCGTGGGGGAATAAAGGTTTGGTGATTGCTGTCAATACTGAGGAAGAGAGTCACTTGCACTTTTTAGATTTAGATGTTGAGGAGACCAACTCGCGCTCGCTCATCAAAGGCTGATAACTGGCGTAACTAAAGGAGTTTCGGGGTGTAATTCAGGAGAGTGTATTTGCGGGCGATCGATTCCTGGGAATTTGATCAGGGTGAGAGTACCGTGTCGTGTCAACTTCTGGATTTTGAATCAGAGGAATTGTTAAGGGCGATCGGCTCAATCTGAGACCCAAACGTCCCTCAGTAAAGTCCCAGAAATGCAGACACCACTTAACATATATCACTCATGCACCAGCCTGCTTCTGTCATCCTAAGCCCATGATGCAGCCTCACAGGGCGTTGCTGAATCAGGGTATGAAAAAAATAACTTTAAAATCCCAAAGCTTTGTGGATACTGGTTTCTATGACGGTCATATTTAGCGTTTCATACCGTAAATCAGCAACGCCCCTCACAGCTTACACTCTAACTTTGCCCTACCTATACTCCAAGTAAGCCTCATCATGTTGAACCACGGAGTTCTTCTACCCATGCGCGGGAAATAGTCCAGCCAAAATACGGCTTTTGGCCCAAAAAAAGACCCCATAGTTAAAAGAGGAGTCAGCCAGGGATACCGGAGTAGGCCGTAAATGCCGAAACCTTTAC
>NZ_JAUBQQ010000022.1:0-48889 GCF_036701335.1 Microcoleus sp. Pol12B5
CGTGCTTGGATGGCTCCGACAGACCAACCCCACGAAAACTTCATCTTCCCTGAAGAAGTTCTGCCTCGCGGTAACGCTCTGTAATCAGCGCGAAATATCAAAATTTCCAACATTTTAAAAGGGTAAGATAAAGCAGTTTAGGCTTTACCCTTAATGCTTAAAAAGCTCCTGTCTTGTGGCGGGAGCTTTTTGTTTCCAGAATTCGATCGAATTAGCGCCCTAAAAAAAGTTGATTTTGTACAAAAACAAACTCTGCCTGCGGCTAGAACAACTCGTGTTTCTATATCTGGTGAAGTCTCCTATCTGGCAAGAAATTGATCGACCTTTCCCCGCCGCCAGAGTTGCCATGCGCCTAATAACCGCACAGCCCGTATTCTGAAGAAAATATAAACAAATGGCGGAAACTGCGATCGTCCGCTTGCTGTAGAGATCGATCGAAGACCTTGCTGCTGCAGTAATTTCCCCTGATCTCACAAAAATTTCAATTTGCATCCCCCCACTTCTAATTCCTTGTGTTATTCTAATAATTGTGACTACTGGAATGATACTCAGAACGCAAGTTCTTTCGGTAACGCTGGCAAGGGCTAGCGCACAAATCATCACCTTAAATCTTGTATTTAGGTGATGTGCGTTCCAATATTAAGCCATTTAGCTAAACCTGGAGGTGATGCCCATGATAGAAAGTAGTAAACGCATGGGTCATCAGATTGGAAACTACCGGCTGTGCGCCGGGGCCGCTCACTAGCAGTCAGCCGTCGTCTCCAACGGGAAACGACTTCCACGGGGAACCAGGCTGAGCTAGGGATTCTCCCGGCAGTCAGGTTCTAATCTGAAGACCCGCTAGACCGCTCTCACCTCAAATAGTGTTAAATCTTAAGTATTAAAACTTGAGACTAAACGCTATTGGTGAGAGCGGATAGTTTTTGGTCAGGGTTTCTACATATGGGCAGTTAATCTGCCATTGCTAATCCCAAAGAAAAAATATGGCTGAGCTACTTAACAATACTGAAATTCAAGAGCGCGCCAGTCAATTGTTAGGCTGGACGGTTGAAGGCAAACAACTGCGCTGTACCCGTTTATTTAAAGATTTTATCGAAGCGATCGCCTTTGTGAATAAGTTGGTCGCCCCCTCAGAAGCCGCAGCACATCACCCCGACATAGAAATTTCCTATAACAAAGTTACACTTAACTTGACAACTCATGATGCCGGAGGCTTAACTGAGAAAGACTTTGCGCTAGCCCAAGAGATTTCTTCTACGCTAGATTAAAAAAGTACCCGCTGGCCCAACAAGAGTCCCCGCTAGAGAAAAGCTCGCAAATAAAAAATCGACTTGGGGTTAGAATCGGGTGCTAAAAAGTCGAGAGGCCAAACGTTCAATGTATAAAAGGCTATTCCCCATCATCCGACCATGATCGTATTTGAAAAGCCAGAGTTCAAGAACGAGTCTGCTGCCGAAAAAACCGATCTGATAGAAAAGCTTTTAGATATTGGCGCGGCTCTGTCGAGCGCCCAAGATTTGGGCGACTTGTTACACTTAATTTTATCCAAAAGTAGAGAAATTACCTACAGCGATGCTGGCAGTGTTTACTTAGTAGATCACAGCGACGAAACACCTAAGCTGCTCTTCAAGGTAGCGCAAAACGGTTCTAAACCCAGCCTGTCGTTTAAGGAGTTTGCCCTGCCACTGACAGACAAAAGCTTGGCGGGATACGTGGCAATTACAGGTCAAAGTTTGAACCTGTCTGATGCCTACAACTTACCCCCCGGCGTACCCTACCGGCTAGATACCAGTTTTGACAGGGATATTGATTACCGCACTTGCTCGGTAATGGTACTGCCGATGCAAAACCGACAGGGAGAGACAATAGGTGTACTGCAATTGATCAACCGCAAAACAAAGGCAGATACGGTGCTGACAGCAGACAATGCCTGGGAATCGACGCAGCAGTATTCGGAGTGGGAAGAAAGGATAGTTCGATCGCTCGCTTCTCAAGCAGCAATCTCGATCGAGCGGAATCAACTCCAAGACAGCATAGAACATTTGTTCGAGGGCTTCGTCAAAGCCTCGGTGCAAGTCATAGAAGCTAGAGACCCCTGTACCTACGGCCATTCAGAACGAGTAGCAGCCCTCACAGTACGCCTTTCAGAAGAAGTAAACACCGTCAGCAGCGGAGAACTGCGCTCTATTTACTTTAACAACCGCCAAATTCAAGAACTTCGCTACGCCGCCCTGCTGCACGATTTTGGCAAAATTGGAGTCCCCGAAGCAGTTTTGACCAAACAGAAAAAGCTCTACCCCGCACAGCTAGAAATCATTCGCCATCGCTTTGGCTTAGCTCAACGGACAATGGAAATGGAATGCGTCCAGTCTAAATATAAATACTTGCTGGAGCATTCAGCCTACCGAAAACACCCGACCCAGGAGCCAGAGTGCGCTCAGTGCCAGGAAATCGAACAGCTAGACACTAAGCTAGCAGAGGCAAAAACCAGATTAGCAGAATACTGGGAAGTGCTGCTAGAGGCAAACGAGCCTCACATTTTGGCAGCAGAACCCCTAGCTCAACTGCAAGAGATTGCTCGACAAACTTATAGAGATATAGATGGGGCAAGGAAACCCCTGCTGAACTCAGACGAGATCGTGCAATTGATGGTGTCGAGGGGCAACCTGACGCCGGAAGAACGATCGGAAATAGAATCTCATGTAATTCACACTTACGAGTTTCTCAAACAAATTCCTTGGACAAAGGATTTAAAAAATGTTCCAGACATTGCCTACGGACATCACGAAAAACTCGACGGTACAGGCTATCCGCGAGGTTTAAACAAGTCAGAAATTCCAATTCAAGCGCAATTGATGACGATCGCCGATATTTACGACGCCCTGACAGCAGGCGATCGCCCCTACAAGCGAGCTCTGCGAACAGAGGCAGCGATGAAAATTTTGCGGCAAGAAGCAGCTCACAACAAAATCAACGCTGATTTGTTAGAATTGTTCGATCATCGCCAAGTCTTTAGTGTCCTCGGGCACAGCTTGGAGGTTAAAGTCGAATCAGCCTAGACGAGTCGGGCGTGCTGTGCTAAAAAGTAAATAAGGCGATCGGGCGCTGTCTAGTGTCAGCAGTCAAATCAATCCACAGCCCAAGCCGGGTATGGTTTTGACGCCGTTGAGTAAAGGTTTAAAAACAGGCTTTATGCAGCCGTCAGTCACATCTATATACTCGGTCAGCCCAAAAGAATCCAAAGAAAAAGTGAATTTTAGGTCTCTTTTTAGAGTATGCTAGTTGAGCAACGACTGACCACATAGAAGACTAGAAAAGTTTCTCTGTAATCGGTGTGAGGATGAGAGTGAATATGTCGAAATTTTTGTGGAGTTACTTACTAATCAGCCCAGCAGTCTTAGGAGCTACCCTAGTAGTTTCTTCGAGCGCGATGGCAGCAGACGCTCAGCAGGCTGCTGATGCGGTCAATCCGGCTGTCGCAAACGCTGAAACCGCTGAAACCTCCGAAGCGAAACTAAATGCTTTAGCTGCTGTTTCCGAAACAACTGCAGCCTCCGAGCCAGTAGAAGAAATTTCCCAAGTCGCTGGCAGCGAAACCCACGCAGCGATTGAAGATTCGGCCACGGCTGCAACTGAAAGTGCGATCGTCGGAGCAAACACAGCCCCTGCTGAGGCAGAGCCCCAAGCGGCATCACAACCTACAAGTGAATCTTTAGCCGCAGTTGAGCCAACAGTAGCTCAACCAGTAGAAAATTCTGCCCCGGCAGCCCAACTAGAAATTCCAGCCCCGGCAGCTACCGCTCTCCCAGAGCAAATCGGTGCTGTTCAATTAGAAACTCCAGCCCCGGCAGTGGCAGAGTCGGCAGAACAAAGTTTGCCACAACCGGCTGAATCTTTAGCCCAAACTGCCGCACCACAAGAGCAAAACCCAGCCGCCACATTAGAACAGCTCAACGAGTACAGCAGCGAAGGTGCTGCCGGCGGCGAAACTCAAGGTCAAGTTACCTCTGTTTCCCAACTTTCCGACGTGCGGCCCACAGACTGGGCCTTCCAAGCACTGCAATCCCTAGTCGAGCGCTACGGCTGTATTGCCGGTTATCCCGACGGAACTTTCCGCGGCAACCGGGCAATGACTCGCTACGAATTCGCAGCCGGTTTAAATGCTTGCTTAGACAAAGTGAGCGAGCTAATTAGAGGCGGCACGGGCAACTTCGCTACGAGAGATGACTTGGCAGCCCTCCAACGGCTCCAAGAAGAATTTGCAGCGGAACTGGCAACCCTGCGCGGTCGCGTCGATGCTCTGGAAGCTCGGACATCCGAACTCGAAGCCAACCAATTCTCCACCACTACTAAGCTGACTGGGGAAGCAATTTTCGCTCTCAGCGATGACTTTGGTGGCAACGTTGGCTTGTTTGGCAGAGACGAAAGAAGATTAGGCAGCGACAACAACGAAGCTGTCTTCCAACAACGGGTGCGCCTGAATTTAAATACTAGCTTCACCGGCAGAGACTTACTGCTGACCAGGCTTCAAGTCGGCAACGGTCGCAACTTCAACCTTGGTGCTACAAGCGAAGGCACTCAAACTTGGAACGTAGTCGGCAGAACCGATAACGTTGTTGCCCTCGACACCTTGTTATACAAGTTCCCCGTCGGTCAGCGACTCAACGTTAGCCTGATAGCCAACGCTGGCGTTTGGGACGACATTATGCCGACTGTCAACCCTTACTTTGAAGACTTTGACGGCGGCAACGGAGCACTGAGCGCCTTTGGACAGCGTAACCCCATCTACCGTTTGGGCGGTGGCGCAGGTATTGGCTTTGACTATGCCTTTGGCGGCAGGGGCTTACTGGGCGGCGTGTTCGGCCCAACTTCTCTGTCATTTGGTTATTTGGCGTCAAATGCAGCCAGTCCGGTTAAGGGTGCTGGCTTGTTGAACGGCGACTACGCCGCGATGGGTCAGTTGACTTTTACTCCTGGACGCAACTTGCAAGTTGCTTTCAACTATAACCACGGTTACTTTAATCGAGGTAACTTTGGCTTTGACAACGGTTTGGGAAATGGAATCGACAACCTCGGCGGTTTCACCGGTACCGGCGTGGCTAATTCTCTCAACGGTTTGAGCGAGGGTTTTGACGGCTTCGGTGCTCGCAAAGTTGTCACCAACTCCTACGGCGCTCAGGCTTCGTTGCGACTGAGCCCGAGATTTATCCTTGGTGGCTGGGCCGGTTTAACCAATGCCCGCATTCTCGGCATCGGCGATGCGAAAATCTGGAACTACGCTGTCACCTTGGCTTTGCCTGATTTAGGGAAAGAAGGCAACTTGCTAGGGCTGGTGGTAGGTCGTGAGCCTTACTTGGATAAACTTGAAGCTTCGAGTAGTTTGCGAAGCTTCCGCAACGATGATTCCTATCACGTTGAAGGGTTCTACAAGTTTCAGCTTTCGGACAACATTTCTGTTACTCCGGGCGTGATTTGGGTGACTAATCCTAATCAAGATGACCGTAATGATGACATCATCATTGGTACTCTGAGAACTACTTTCACGTTCTAAGAGCGGGTTAGATGAGGCATGGGAGGGGGTCATACCCTCTCTGCTGACAACTCTAAATGCCCAGTTTAGCCCTGCCTACTGCAGGGCTTTTTTGTTTACGGGACAAAGGGCCGCCGAGAATCTATTAAAAATTAAAAATTATTAGTCATAGACGCAGAAACCCGGTTTCTTGAGGTAATGCCGTCGTGGAAGTGGAGAGAGAGTCAAAACTAGCAACTGGGTTTCACAGAAGCGAGAGTGCGGATCGTTCCAACGATGAAGTGATGAAAGTCGATTAAGTTCAGTGGAAAACCGGGGTATAATAAAAGGTAAAGTTAGGAGTTAGAATTGGGAACTCAACATTGAGGAGAATTTTAACATCTGACTTCGGAGTTGATAATTCTGGTATTGGAAGCAATTATGGTAGAACTCTCCTGTAAAAGCGAATACGCAATCTTAGCTTTGCTGGAGCTTGCCGATTGCTACGAAGAAGGTGAGCCTCTGCAAATTCGCCAGATAGCGGCTCAGCAAAATATTCCCGATCGATATTTAGAGCAGTTGCTCGCTACTATGAGACGCTGCGGGCTGATTCGCAGCCAGCGAGGAGCTAAGGGAGGTTATATATTGGCGAGGGAACCCTGGAAAATTACCCTCCTAGAAATTATCAACTGTCTCGAGGGCTCAGAGTTCGATCGCTCTGAAAAAGACTCGCCTGCTCAAACTGTAGAAAGTGCGGTGATTTGGGAAGTTTGGCAAGAAGCTCGATCGATTGCCAACTCAGTTTTGCAAAAATATACGCTACAGGATCTGTGCGAAAAGCGCAATGGCAGACGGCAGCTCGATATCATGTATTACATCTAGTTAAAATATTACCAACTAGGAATTAAGATTTACTTTCAACCACAAACTGACAAAGATTATGCGTATTGCTGGCGACATTACAGAATTGGTAGGGCGGACGCCCCTGGTGCAACTCAACCGCATTCCCCAAGCTGAAGGCTGCTTGGCTCGGATTGTGGTAAAACTCGAAGGCATGAATCCGGCAGCATCGGTGAAAGACCGCATCGGTGTCAATATGGTTAATCAAGCAGAGGCCGAAGGGCTGATTAGTCCAGGTAAAACTGTTTTAGTGGAACCGACTTCTGGCAATACCGGAATTGCTCTGGCAATGGTGGCGGCGGCTAAGGGCTACCAGTTGATTTTGACGATGCCGGATACGATGAGCACGGAACGCCGATCAATGTTGCGCGCTTACGGGGCGCAACTAGAACTGACTCCGGGAATTGAGGGCATGAGTGGCTGCATCCGCCGCGCTCAAGAGATTGTGGACAAAACTCCCAATGCGTATATGTTACAGCAGTTTCGGAATCCAGCGAACCCGCAGGTTCACCGTTCGACAACGGCTGAGGAAATTTGGGAAGATACAGACGGCGAGGTGGATTTCCTGATTTCGGGAGTCGGCACTGGCGGTACGATTACGGGCGTGGCAGAGGTGATTAAGTCCCGGAAACCCGAGTTTAAGGCGATCGCCGTTGAGCCGGCCAACAGTCAGATACTGTCGGGCGGAAAGCCCGGGCCTCACAAAATTCAAGGTATCGGTGCTGGTTTTGTGCCGCCGGTGCTGAATGTGGATTCGATAGACGAAATTATAGTTGTTACGGATGATGACGCGATCGCCTATGGCCGTCGCTTAGCCAGAGAAGAAGGACTTTTGTCGGGTATTTCCAGCGGTGCGGCACTATGTGCGGCGGTGAAAGTCGGCAAGCGTCCCGAAAATGCAGGGAAATTGATTGTGATGATTCAGCCTAGCTTCGGCGAACGCTATCTCAGCACTCCCTTGTTCCAAGATCCAGAACTCAATCTGGCGATGGCCATCAACTAGGCTAACCTCCAGCCCAAGTCGCAGAAACACAAAGCTGGGCGTAGACTTTACGCTCTGCTTTGCTTTTTAGTAGATTAAAGAATGGCGATAGATTGTAGCTTTCTCGATCGCGAAAGATGCCGAATTTTTGAATGCGCTTTTTTTGAACCGCTTTGGGCGTGTTAACGAAGCGGGGGCTGAGCGCTGTTGTGGCAAGGGAAGATACAAGAAAAGAAGGAGCTAACGGTTGGCGGGAGGAGCGCTATAGGAGTCCTCAATGTCGATCGGCTTACCACTTCCAAAGCCTCAATGTTTTTCTAAAATAGATTTATGATAAGTTTAAAACTGACGTTTTTTACTGACAATTTTTGACATTTATATCAGATAAATTATTAAAATAATAGCAAATCATGATATTTTTGTCAAGCACTTTTTCACAGATTATCTAGAGTTCAAGGAAATAAGAGCGTGTCTTCCGTTACCAATCACTACAAAACCCTAAAAATTAGCCCAACCGCAACACAAGCCGAGATTAAACAAGCATACCGCCGTTTAGTCAAATTATTTCACCCCGACAGCCGCAGCGACACAGCGGGTCACGAAGAAATTGTCCGCCTCAATGCAGCCTATGAAATATTAGGAGACACCCAGCACAGACAATCTTACGATCGCCAACTTTCCCAGGAAACTCAACAGCAATCACCCAGCGCACCAAACGTCAGCCGCCAGCAAAAACAAACAGCTAGGGACGCTGATGAACAAATGGAACAGTGGTTGATTAAAGTATACAAACCAGTTAATAAAATGCTCAACAGCATCTTGAAGCCACTTAAAAAAGAAATAGACGAATTGTCAGCAGATCCGTTTGATGACGAACTGATAGAAAAGTTTCAACTTTATATCGAAACCAGCCGCGAGTTCCTCAAAAAAGCTCATAACTTTCTTACATCAATGCCCAATCCATCTAATGTAGCCGGAGTTGCGGCCCATCTCTACTACTGCATCAATCAAGTCGGAGACGGAATAGAAGAATTGCAGCTATTTACCCTCAATTATGACGATCGCCACTTGCACACTGGTCAAGAACTGTTTAGAATTGCCGCTAGACTGCGGCGGGAAGCGCAGGATGAATTAAAAATTAAAAGTTAAAAAAGCAGATTGTTCCCTCTTCCCTCTTCCTTCTTCCTGACATCCGTTACATATTGTACATTGCTCGTTGCCGAACTTCCTTCTTTCAAATTCCAAAAAGAACTTGAATTCGCTTGCGAATTTTAATAAAAGGAGTTTGTTCCAGAGAGTCGCCATCTAACAATCCCAAATCTCTCAAAGCTTGCTGGCGTTCCGACAATTTTTGAGCAATCTGATCTGCTAAATTGGGTTGTTCTCTTAAAAGTTTTTGCAAGTCGTGGCGTTCCACCACAAACAAAATTGCATCTTCGCTAGTTTTAACAGTCGCCGTTCTCGGAGTTCCCAACAGCAAAGATATTTCCCCAAAAAACTCGCCCTCGTGAAGCGTAGCAATATACTGACCGGCTTTTTGAGAAAGAACTTCTACAGTCCCCGAAAGAATAATATAAAAAGAATCGCCAGGGTCATTCTCTTTACATACAACCTGTCCTGCTGGAAACAGTTGTCGGTAGCCGTATTCAATCAACTGTCGCAGTTCTAAATCCGTACACTGTTCAAAATAAGTTACTCGCCTCAACAAATCTCGCAGCGTCCAATTGTTGGGGGATTTAGGCGCTGGATTTTTAGGTTCAGAAAGGGTGGGATTAGATTGTAAATCTGCTGAATGTTTGGCATCTTGCGGAAAAATTTTTCCGTTGGAATTATCATCTTTGTTATTGTGAAAAAGTTGAGTTAACTCTTGCGGGTTTCGCAGCCACAAATCCCGTTGGGGAAAGGGAATTTCGATATTTCGGTGGCGCAATTCGTAATCTATTAAAAAATTTACCGCGCTTTTAATAGCATCGCTTTCCTGTGGCTGGTCAATCCAAACCAAAAGTTCAAAATTTAAAGCATTATCTCCAAAACCGTGAAACCATACTTTAGGAGAAGGATGGGACAGAACATTCGACTCCATCCGAGCCGCAATTAACAGCGCTTCCGTAACTATTACGGGGTCAGATCCGTAAGCAACGCCGATGGGAATGTGGAGGCGACATCTGGGGTCTCTGTAACTCCAGTTAATAATATTAGTTTCGACAAACTTAATATTTGGTATGATTACAAATAGACCGTCAATTGTTTTAATAATGGTAGAGCGGATAGAAATTGTTTCTACTGTTCCTAATAACTTGTCTATTTCAATAAAGTCTCCGACTCTAATTTGGTGCTCGAATAGCAGGGTGAGCCCGCTGATAAAGTTACTGGCGAGATTTTGCAAGCCGAAGCCGAAACCAATGCCGACAACCCCAGCTAAGACGGTGAGAGAAGTGAGGTTGATGCCGGAACCTTGCAGGACGAATATACAGCCAATAGTGGCTAAAATATAGCTAATGATCGTAGAAATTGCTTCTCGACTACCGCGATCCAATCTCATCCTAACTAGCACGCTGCGCTTGATTCCTTCACTGATAATCTTAGCTATAATCAAGGCAAATATAGCTAAGATTATCAGTTTGACGATCGCACTGATGGACAGATGAGTGTCCCCGATATAGAATAGCGGGGTTGTCATCGCACCCCAGAAATGTTCAAAAAAGCGATCGGCTCGTGCAGTAATCGAATTCATTAATATTGGGTAATGGGTAATTGGTGATTAGTTTTGAGAGCAACTGAACTGCCAACGGCTAACTATTGCAGAGCTTAGGCGAAAAACTCGAACTGTGGAGTCTCCTGTGTGGCAAAAAAATCGATTCCCTACCCTTCGGGAACGCTTCGCCAACGGAATAGCTCAGCTTCACCCACTCTCTCAAAGACTCGTAACTGATGGGTTAGTAACTGATGGCGAAAAACTATTTTGTAGCGGTATTTTCTGCCGGATATCTGTGTTGTGGCGTAAAATGGGCCCCGCAGCGCGATCGATCGGCGACTTGTTGCCAATATCTGGAAAATTGGTAGAAATTCATTGACAGCACCCTCAAATTATTGAAAAATTCCAGCAAAAATTAGTTTATCCTTAAGAAGCGAGTCCTTTACAGAACTTAACAAGCTTACCCTAATTGACTTTTATGCAGTGCATCATCAATCGTCGGGCACAGTTTTCGGCGAGTCACCGGTACTGGCTGCCGGAGTTAAGCGAAGCCGAGAACTTTGAGCGGTTTGGCCCAACTGCCCGCGCACCGGGACACGGGCACAATTACGTCATTTACGTTTCCATGATAGGCGAACTCGACGAGTACGGCATGGTGCTCAACCTGTCTGATGTCAAGCACGTCATCAAGCGGGAAGTTATCAAGGATCTCGATTTTTCCTTTCTCAACGAAGCGTGGCCGGAATTTGAGCAGACTCTGCCAACTACCGAAAACATAGCACGGCAAATTTGGCTGCGGCTAGCCCCTCATTTACCTCTGAGCAAAATTCAATTGTTTGAACATCCCGAACTTTGGGCTGAATATTTAGGAAACGGAATGGAAGCTTATTTAACTTTGTCCACTCATTTTAGTGCCGCCCATCGGTTGGCTCGTCCCGATTTGAGCTTTGAAGAAAACTCGGAAGTTTACGGCAAATGTGCTCGTCCCAACGGTCACGGTCACAATTATCATTTAGAGGTGACTGTTAAAGGGGAAATTGATGCGCGGACTGGCATGATTGCTGATTTGGGAGCTTTGCAAAAAGCTATTGACGATTATGTGGTTGAACCGTTCGATCACACTTTTTTAAATAAGGATATTGCTTATTTTGAGAATGTTGTGCCGACTGCGGAGAATATTGCTGTTCGGATCGGGCAATTATTGCGATCACCCGTTCGGGAATTGGGCGCAGAGTTGCACAAGATTAAGCTGATTGAAAGTCCGAATAATAGCTGTGAAATTTTCGGTGCTGATTTAGAGGAAGTGGCGGCTGAACGTCAGCAGCCAGAAGCAATTGTAGCTAGGGTTTAAAGCTAAAAATTGGGTCTGTTGGGGCGGGTTCACCCGGATATTGGGCTAATTGTGCAGATTGGTAAACCCGCCCCGATGATTTCGAGGGTTATTCAACCGGATTAGGTGCGAGAATATATTTTTGGACAAAAGTTCCACAGCCAGAATTATTGGCACTTTTCCTGAAAAGTCAGGCTGCGCGCGTATTTTGGAGATAGTAAGTCAGCATTCCTCATGTCAGCTATTCTAACTGCTGAGAGTATGAGGTCGATCGCCCGATCGCTGACAACCAAGCACCAATTTCTCCTAAATGAGTTGACGTTTATGCGCGTCTCTAATCTAGCTCTCTTGACTCTGGCCGCCCTCGCATCCCAGAATTTAACTGCTAATACTAGCACCAATCCTGCTGCACCTCCTATTTCTCCTCAGACACCGCAAGCTAGCAACTTTGTTGATGCTGTAAATAATACTGAATCGCGTCCGGCTGAGTCAATTAGTGAGCCTGAGACGATCGCCCACGAACAATTTTCCCCAAATACTACCGTATCCCGTCGGGCTGAGTCAATTAGCGAGCCTGAGACGATCGCTCACGAACAATTTTTCTCAAAAACTACCGCATCCCGTCGGGCTGAGTCAATTAGCGAGCCTGAGACGATCGCCTACGAACAATTTTCCCCGCGAATTGCTGTAAAATCGCCGACAGGTTTGCTGGTAGCGGCCGCTCAACCCGATGTATCTGGTAGTGCAAAAACCAAGGCGAATACTCCTGCTGCATCCGGCGATGAACTAACAAAATCTTTACAAGAAACCTGGCTGTCTAAATTAATCGAAACGGGGGTTGAAACCAATCCTCAAGTTCGCGATGTTTTCGCTTTTATTTCCCCGTCTGGTGGCAGTTCTGAATCTGGATATGGTTTTAATAGTACCCTAACTCTGCTCAATATTTTACTAATTCTTGGGACTGTATTTCCACCAGTAACAATTGCCTTTTTTTGGATGATGCGACGGCTGATCATCAAACACTTGGTTGCTGATGCCAATAAACGATTGCAAGGCATTGGTGTATTGGAATCAGAACTCATAAATTCTAGCCAACTGACTCAAAAGTTGAGGAATGAATTAGAAGCGCAAATGAGTGCGGCTAAACAATCTATTGATTTTTTAACTAGAGAAACTGAACTTTCCAAATCTTCCGTCGAGCAAATTGAGACTCTCAAATCTCAATTTATCATGCACTTGCAAGTTTTGCGGACAGAAGTTGACGAGAAAAAATCTCAAATTGTTGAAGAAATTGCCCAAGTTCCCGCAGTTGTTGCCAAAGAAGCTCTCAAAATCGCACCTCAACCGGCATTAAACAATTCCCAAAATTCGCAAACTGCACCTGCTAGCAACGAAAATTTGATTGCTGACGATTATATCAAGCAAGCCGAAGGGCTTTATTTTCAAGGCAATTATGATGAGGCATTAGTATGTTTGGAAAAAGCTGTTTTAGCGAATAAATTTTTGAATGAGGCTTGGTATTGGCGCGGAAATGTGTTAATAAAATTGCAGCGCCTGGAAGAAGCACTCGCCTGTTACGACCAAGCAATATCGATTAAACCGGATAACTACGAAGCATGGTATAATAAAGCGCATTTGCTGGCCAAATTGCAGCAGTACGAAGAGGCGATCGCCTGTTACGAGCGAGCAAGTTCGAGTGAATCCCGAAAATACGCTTGTTGGCACAGTATAGCGGCTTTGTTGGGTCAATTGCAGCATTACGAAGAAGCGATCGCCAGTTACGATCGCGCCCTCGCTATCAAAGCAACCGACAGTGAAATTTGGCACAACCGGGGTGCGATGCTGGCCAAAGTACAGCAGTACGCAACAGCAGTTGATTCTTACGATCGGGCTCTGGCTTTCAATCCCAACAGATACGAAACTTGGTACAATCGAGGCAATATGCTGTGGAGACTCCTCCGCTACAGCGATGCTATTGATTCTTACGATCGGGCGATCGGCATCCGGCCCGACAAACACGAAGTTTGGTACAATAGAGCCGCTGTGCTCGGAAAAATGCAGCGATATCAAGAATCGATCGAATCCTACGACAAAGCAATAGCGATTAAACCGCAGGATTTTGAAGTGTGGCACAACCGAGGTGCAGCTTTCGACAAACTGTCGCAGCACGAAGCAGCAATTGCCTCTTACGAATCCGCAATTACCCTTAATTCCGAGTGTTACGAAGCTTGGTTTTGTAAAGGCGAATCATTGGCAAAATTGCAGCGCAATGAAGAAGCGATCGCAGCTTATGAGAAAGCAATTGCTATTAAGCCAGACTCCTACGACGCTTGGCGTCATCTGGGGATAGTCTTGTCTGAATTAAAGCGGTACGAGGAAGCAATGGCAGCTTACGATCAAGCTATTGCCATCAAGCCTGATAATGCCGAAGCTTGGCGTGATCGAGGCGCACTTGTATCAGAATTAAAGCAGGATACAGAAGGATTTATTGCCGGGGAAAAAGATACTCACAAACAGCCACAATCCGATGAATCTTCGGACAGTTAGTTAGGTGTTACCTACACCGCTACGTACACACCCGAATTTTCTTGTTGGTAATGGTGCGCTGTGATGGGCAATCGCAGAAACCCCGCGATTGCCCATCACAGCGCACCATTATAGATGAAGATACCCGACATTCTATCAAGCTGACAGCGACAAGACAGGAGACTCCTGCCGAATCGGAATCTCAATAATAAACTCTGTTCCCCCGCCTGGTGCAGAAATACACCCCAAGCTTCCCCGGTGTTTTTCCACTACAATTTGCCAGCTAATCGACAACCCAATCCCTGTGCCCTTACCGGGGGGTTTTGTCGTAAAAAACGGGTTAAATACGTGGCGACGAACCTCTTCCGATATCCCTGGCCCATTGTCCACAATTCGGACAGCTACGTAATTGTTGCTGGTTATTTCTGTGCTAATCCGAATCACGCTAGGATTCGCTTTAATTTCTTCTAGCGCTCTCTGGGTGTTCCACTCGTCAATAGCATCGATCGCATTTGCAAGTACATTCATAAATACCTGATTCATTTCTCCCCCATAACAGTCCACTTCGGGCAGGTTTGGGCAATAGTCCCGCACCACTTCAATCGAGGGGCGGTCTGAGTTAAATTTTAGCCGGCTCTGTAAAATCATCAGCGTGCTGTCCATGCCTTCGTGAAGGTTAACCGCTCTCATTTCATATCCTTCTTGCCGTGCGAAGAGGCGCAAAGATAAAACGATTTCGCGGATGCGATCGGCTCCTAAGTACATAGATTTGAACAATTTAGGCAAGTCGTCTTTGAGATAATTTAGCTCGCTTGCCACGATTTCTGCTTGTATATCTTGAGGCGGATGAGGATAGTGCTTTTCGTAGAGGTCAAGGATAGTGACCAAAGCTTTTGAATATTCCAGAGCATAGGAAAGATTTCCATAAATAAAATTAATTGGATTATTGATTTCATGAGCTACGCCAGCCACGAGTTGGCCCAACCCTGACATTTTTTCGCTCTGAATGAGCTGGCTTTGCACGTGCTTGAGTTCGTGCAGGGAATTTTCGAGCTGTAGGGCTTTGTGCCGCTCTCGCGCTTCCGATGCTTGCAAAGCTGCTTCTGCAAGCTTGCGTTCAGCAGCCTCCTGCTTGAGGCGTTCATTCGTTTGGGAAAGTTCAGCGGTGCGCTGTTCTACTCGCGTCTCTAGCTCTTGTGCTAAAACTTGTAGGTCGGCTTGCGCTTGCTCGCGTTCGACAATTTGCGCCTGAAGCTTTTTAGTTAGATTTCGCAGATTCAGGTGCGTGATAGCCCGAGCTAAAACTTCTTCCTGTTGAATGGGCTTAGTGATATAATCAACTCCGCCCACATTAAAGCCTTGGACTTTGCTTTCTGTATCGTCCAGCGCGGTCATAAAAATGACTGGGATATCTTTAGTTAAGTCATTCGCTTTCAGATTTTGACAGGTTTTAAATCCGTCCATCTCTGGCATCAGAACATCCAACAAAATTAAATCAGGCTGGGAATATTGCACTTTTTTGAGAGCGCTAGACCCACTGCGAGCTACCCAAACAGTGAAGCCAGAGGCGCTCAAAAAATCCAATACTGAACCCAGATTAGTGGGCGTATCATCCACAATTAAAATGGTGCCTCTGTCTAAAGATTCGCTAGTCATTTTTAGTCCTCATCTAAACTGTTGAACAAATTCTACTAATTTGTCTTCTTCAAAGTTTTTGCTTAATTCAAGCAACTGATTGGCAAAAGGTGCATAACGCATATCTATTGCCTTCAGCTTGCTGGCTCGCTTCTCAATACTGAGTAGTTCACCTTTCATCGCTAAATCGAACAGGACTGCAACTTCTTCCGAAGGGGGAGCAATCAGTGGTTGGTCTTGGATTTGGGAAGGGAGTTCGGTGAAGATACCTTCTGAACTGAAAGTTGTTCGCTCTTCATAAATCCATTCTAAACCTAAATGGTTGCCCAAGCATTCTAATAACTTTTCTGCCCGAATTGGTTTGAGGAGAAAAGCGTTGCAACCAGCATGCAAAATGCTGTGGGGATCGCCGGATAAAATGCTAGCAGAAGTTCCGATCGCGATTACATCCTTCAATGGAGGGATTTTTCTGAGCCGCCTCACCGCTTCAAAGCCGTCCATCACTGGCATTACTAAGTCAATTATAATACAGTCAGGTTGAAATAACAGCGCTTTATTCACGCAGTCTTGACCGTCCGTTGCCTCCATTAATTCAAACCCAATGGGAGCTAAAAGATTAACTAGGACAGAGCGATTTTGCCAGCGATCGTCAACGACTAAAATTTTCCGCCGATCGCCTGAGAAACCCCTAATAATTTTTTCAGGTTCTTTTTGATACCCTTCCCAGCTTTCGGTAATAGGCAACTCTAACTCAAACCAGAAAATACTGCCTTTACCTAAAGAGCTTTGTACTTTCAGTTCGCCGCCCATCATCTCCACTAATTGGCGACTAATTGGCAGCCCTAATCCTGTCCCCTCTATCTGGCTAACTGAACCGCTGGCTTGCTCGAAGGGCAAAAATATTTTTGAGAGTTCGTCGGGCGCGATGCCAATGCCTGTATCTTCTACTTGGAAAATAAATTTCGCTGTTAGGGATTGGGGATTGGCGATTGGTGATGACAAAGATTGCTGAGTCTCCAGCCTGTCTACTTTAAAACTAACGCCTCCTTTTTCGGTAAATTTTATGGCATTGCCGAGTAAGTTGATGAGAATTTGCCGCAACCTTTTTTCATCGGCTCGGACGCAAGTGGGAAGTGGAGTTAGCGGTTCGTAAATCAAAGAGATTCCCTTCTGGTGGGCGCGAATCTGGCAGATTTCAGTAATGCCTTGGAGAAAGTCTGACAGGTGAAACTCGGTGAGGTAGAGTTCCATTTTTCCGGCTTCGATTTTGGAGAGGTCTAAAACGTCATTGATCAGAGTTAGGAGGTGTTCGCCACACTGATGAATGATATTAATACCAGAAATTTGCTGACTGCTTAAACCTGTATCTCGTTTGAGGATTTGGGTATAACCTAAAATACCGTTGAGCGGTGTGCGGAGTTCGTGGCTCATATTGGCGAGAAATTGGCTTTTGGCGCGGTTGGCGGCTTCGGCCGCTTGCTCGGCTTGCTGTCGCTCTTGAATTTCTACTTCTAGGCGCATATTTTTGGATTTTAATTCCTCGGTTCGCTCTTCTACTTTGACTTCTAAAGTGTGATAGAGGTTGGCATTTTCTAAGGCGATCGCAGCTTGTCCCGATAGCATCCGCAACACTTCAACCCGCTTCGGCGTGAAAGCGCCAGCAATCACGTTGTTTTCTAGGTACAGGATGGCACTTAACTTACCTTGATATAGGATAGGCGCACACAAAATTGATTTTGGTTTGTGTTGGGCAATGTAGGGGTCGGCGTTAAAGATTTCCTCGCGGCCCGAATCATTTAAAACGACATCTTTCTGAGTTCTGGTGACGTAATTAAGTACCGAGATAGGCACTTGCCCAGAAGTTGATACTGGTAAAGATTCTAGCACTCGGACTTGATCTTTAGTCCCCGCCGCTTCTATAACAAGTTGACCCTCTTTTGAGAGAATAAGCGATCCAGTTTCAGCACCTGCGTTTTCTATCAAAATTTTCATTAACTTGGTGAGCAAGTTAGGTAGAACAATTTCGCTAGAAATGGCACTAGATGCTTTCATTACAGTTGCCAAGTCGAGCAACTCTGTTTGACCGCCTGTAATGGTCAAAGGAGGAATTGTCCTCGTAGGGTCGAAAGGGGTTTCGGTGACCACAGGCGATCGCGCTATTAATTTCGGGTATTTTTCTTCTAGATGTTTAACTTTAGCTAAAGCTCCCCAGCGCATATAGGCATAATAAGCATCGGTCATGTAGGTGCGGGAAATCTTTTCTTTACCCCATGAAAAATAAAATTTAGCAGCGAGTTCGTGAGCTAGTGCTTCTTCGTTGACGTACTCGTTTTCTTTAGCAAGAGCGATCGCTTTGTCGTACATCTCGATCGCTTCTACTTTTTTGCCTAAAACACGATGCCGTTCTGCTTCTACTAAATAGAATTTATGCAGATGATTCATTGGTGCATAATGTGCCCAGTTTTGCAACTTTTCTTGATTAGCTTGTACTCGCTTAAGAATATCCTGTTGGTCGGAATGCGAACTTTCAGAATACACAGCTAGCCGTACTAAACAATCATAGAAATAGAAGATAACAACAGTTAGCTGCCCTGTAGATGATCCGAAAGAACTTTCTACTTGAGGGATGTTTTTTAAGGCTTCCTGGTAATTCTCAAACACATAGCAAAGCGCAAGTTTGTGCAAGTATAAGTAATGAATTGCTAGTTGGTTGTTGGTTTGCTGAAGTAGGGGCAGCATTTCCTCTTCGTCGTAGGCTTCCCCCTTTAACTGGTCTAGATTTTGGCTTCTTCCCACCATGTTTAAGACGGCTTGCCAACAGATTTTTGTATTATTAAGCGCTGTTTCTTGGCGGATTTTATCAAGGGCATCTGTGTAAGTTGCTATCTCTCGTTCGAGTTGCATTAGTTGCTTGCCAACAAAAAACGAGTAATGACTCCACACCATGACGGCATAACCAGCATATTCTAAATCTCCAGTTTCTAGCCCGCTAGAGAAAGCTGACAGGAAAGGTTCTAAGGTATTCCGGACGTGTTCTTTCCAATGTTGAACGGCTGCATACACTAAGTGGCAAGTCTTGACTTCGATTTCTTTGGCATTTAACTTTGACACTAGACGTAAAGCTAATTGGCCCAATTCATAGCCCCGCTCAATATCTCCTACCGCACCACAAAGAAGAAGACTATATACCGCATATGCAAAGGGAGACACAGAAGCATTGCCATATTGAACGGATAAATCGACCTGTTTGCACACTGTTAAAGGTACCAGTACGGGCATCCCAGAATAGCAAGCAGAAAATATACTTGACAAAATCCTGATCGCTGCTAATTGATAAGGATCTGTCATTTCAGGGAGATCGAGTAAGTCCTCAATTCGGATGCCACTCAAAATTGCCGCAGTTTCCCCCAGCGCCTGTCCAATATCAGATGGGTTTGGCGATTTGGGAAACTCTACCTCCAACCGCTGTAAGACTTGCAGCCCCGTATTTAATGCTTCGATCAGCTTGTTCTGCGCCATATAAGCTTGAATCTGGACTTCGTACACTTTTACTATTTCCAATAGCGTTTTGGCGCAGTTTTGTACTATCTCAACGAATGTCTGCATTCCGTCAAAATCACCACTCAAATATGCTGATTCTGCTGCTTCCTCATGCAGCCTTAATGTCAGTTCATACCGAGTCTCCCAGCTATCTACCGCTAGCAGAGATAAACCCACTTGCAAATATTTGACGGCGGAATCGTGGGCTGTAGCAGCTTTCGCTTTCTGACCTGCAATCAGATTCAATTGGGCGAGTTCATATTTTTGGGATTCAGTGGTAAGTAAGTCAGTACCATAATTGAGTTGGTTAACTAAAGCGAAAATATTTTCTTTTCGGTCTTCTGGCGTTGTACTTTGCAGCAGCAGTTGACCGATTTTTAAGTGAGTCTCTTTTTTCTGTTCATCGGGAATCAAAGAATAGGCAGCTTGCTGCACTCGGTCATGTAAAAACTTGTAGTCAACCTTCACATCAGTTAAGGTAAAACCGCCAGATTCTTCCTGACTAAATACGAGGGGAATTTTGTATTCATTGCTCAAAGGTAAAATCAACCCAGCTTGAAGAGCTTCCCACAATTGCGCCGCCGTGACTAAGGATGATTCCTGATTGACAATCGCCAAAACTTCTAAGTTAAAAGTGTTGCCAATACAAGCAGCAAGTTTTAATACTTTTTGTGTATATTCTGGCAATTTGCGTATGTTTCTAGCAATCAGTTCGACAACATTGTAATCGGTGATGCCGATTGCTTGAATTTGCTCGATATTCCATTGCCAACCCCCCTTTATCCCCCCTTGGTAAGGGGGAACTAGGGGGGTGAAGTTATAAGTCAACAAATCTTCTTGATAGAGAGTTTTGAGGAGTTGACTTAAGAAGAAAGGATTGCCCTGCGTTTTATTAAAAAGTAGAGACGCAAAATTTCGCGTCTTTACAGACAGGGATTCCGAACCGCCAGATTCATTTAAGGTATCCGCAATTAATTCTTCGACATGAACCAGGTGTAATGGTTGAAGGACAATATTATTCACCGTCGCACCAGTTTGGCGAATTTTGTCAATCGTTTGAATGGTTGGATGAGTTGGAGAAACTTCGTTATCTCGATACGCTCCAATCAGCAATAAATACTTGCTATCAGAATCAGTTATTAGCAATTCAATTAATTTCAACGATGCCGAATCCGCCCACTGCAAATCATCGAGGAAGATAACTAAGGGATGATCAATAGTTGTAAATACGCCAATGAATTGTTTAAACACGCGACTGAAACGATTTTGAGCTTCAGTTGCCCCTAATTCTGCTACGGGTGGCTGTTTGCCAATAATTAATTCGACTTCAGGGATAACATCTATGATGACTTGTCCGTTATCGCCTAAAGCGGATAACAGTTTTTCTTTCCAAGTTTGGATTTCTGCTTCGCCTTCGGTTAGAAGTTGCTGAATTAAGGATTGGAATGCTTGAATGAGGGAAGCATAAGGAATATTGCGTTTGAACTGGTCAAATTTCCCCGCAATAAAATAGCCTCGTTGCCGCACAATGGGTTTGTGAACTTCATTGACTAACACTGTTTTGCCTATCCCGGAATAACCGGAAACCAGCATTAATTCGGTGGTGCCACTGGCAACGCGATCGAAAGTTTCTAGAAGTTTTTCAATTTCTTGGTCGCGACCGTAGAGCTTTTGCGGTATATTTAATTGCCCTGCTTTATCCGCACTTCCAACAACAAAATTGGAAATATATCCGCTAGCCTGTAGCTTTATCAAGCAAGTTTCTAAGTCAAATTTTAGTCCCTCAGTGCTTTGGTAGCGGTCTTCAGCATTTTTAGCTAATAACTTCATCGCAATCGCTGAAATTTGTGGTGGGATTTCAGGATTTAGCTGGTGAGGGGGAATGGGAGTTTTGGCAATATGGCTGTGTACCAATTCCAGCGGGTCTGTGGAATTAAAGGGCAACTCGCCTGTGAGCATTTCATAGAAAGTAACGCCTAGTGAATAAAAATCAGTGCGGTAGTCAATTGACCTATTCATTCTGCCCGTTTGTTCTGGCGACATATAAGCCAGGGTACCTTCGAGCAAGTCTGGATGGCTGAGTGTCGAATTTTCTCGCTCCAAGCGCGAAGCGATGCTGAAGTCAATAATTTTAACTTTTTCAGTGGCTGGGTTGATGATAATATTTTGTGGCTTTACATCTTTATGAATAATGTTATGTTTGTGGAGTTCTGCTAAGGCAGAGACAAGCTGGAGACCCAAAGAAATAAATTGAATGATTGTGAGTTCTTGACCCTTCATCCAATTGTTTAGAGACTCGGAGCCGGAATCTTCTAATATCAGTGCTAAACCGTTTTTATAGCTTTCTAAACTAATGGCTTTGACAATCGATTCTACGTTCAAGCTCTGCAGAATTTGATATTCGTGCCGCAAGCGGGTGATGTCTGAAAGAGTGGGATACTCAGCCTTTAGCGTTTTGACGATCGCGCTGGAAAGGTCCGAATCCTTCCGAGCGCGATCGACTGAAGTTCTTATCCCGCTGTGGAGGGTTTCAACGAATTGATAGCCAGCTAAGTTGATAGTCATTGTTATTCTAGGGAGCGCAAGGGAATTGAGCGTGAGGTTAAAGCCGGTTTTAAAACTTAATTATTATTGGAGCTGATTGTAACATAGTAATTTACTCAACAAAAGTTAGCCCTGTTTTTGCCGGGACTTTTCTACAAAGCGCAGAGGAGCCAAGGGCAGCGAGTCAGAAATGCTTTTTCTACAGCCAAAAGTTTAGCGCGTTAGAAAGGCTATGCTTGCTTTTAGCGAACTATGCCGATATCTAGGATGCACTAAAAATATTAAAACATATTAAAAGTTAATAAAGTGTAATTTATTTATTTATTGGCTTTTACTCTCGTTGGCTCCATCGGATTGTGTTCAAACGAATTTCATTTAATTATATTCTTGTATCAATCAGCAAAGAAAATTTAATAATGTTAAAATAATATAAGAATAAATCCACAAAAATTAAAATAAGTTTCAGCAATTATACCAATTTTCTAAAAAACTGCTAGATTTAGTAGATGTCCTTTTTGTGAGTTACTACCCCAATATTAAGAGCGAAAAGGTCAGGAGTTGTCAAGATTGAAATGGGGAAACAGAATCTGAACTGAAAGCTCTTATCGCTCAGAGTTAAAGATGCTCACCGACAAGAACAACAGCAATCTCTGCATTGGCCCAAAACCCAAACGGTACAAACTGTATCGTCTTCTTCTGTGCGCGTCGGGAAACATCGTACCTAGCCTGCAATGACAGATGATTGTCTAGCTATCGTCAAGGGGGAATGGAAGAATTATTATCCGAAAAACCCGGTTCGGGGAAACCCAGAATAATCAATAGTGAAACTGTAGAGAAATTAGAGAAGGAATTGCCATAACCAGCAGGATTCAGTAGCTACAAGGAAGTAGATCATCTGTTTGGGGCGGTTTTTTTTATGGTAAATTTAGGTAAGCTGCAAACAAGGAGAATAGTTATATGTCTGTTCAGCTTCAAAAACGCTTATTTACAGTAAAAGAATATCATTTGATGACTGAGGCGGGTATTCTCTTGGAGGACGATCGGGTAGAACTAATAGAAGGAGAGATTGTTAAAATGGCTGCAATTGGTACTCGTCACGCAAGTTGTGTGCGACGACTGATCCGCAGTTTTAGCGTGATTCCACAAAATCTTGCTATTTTGGGTGTCCAAGACCCTATCCAGTTGACTGAGCGCACTGAACCTCAACCGGATGTTGTATTGCTGCAACCTTGCGCTGATTACTACGCCACAGCCCATCCAATACCGTCTGAAGTTTTGCTGCTAGTGGAGGTTTCAGATAGTACGGTTGATTATGACAGAGATGTGAAAGTATCCATTTACGCGCGATCGCTCATTCAGGAAGTTTGGCTGGTAGATTTAGTTGAAAATTGTTTGGAAGTCTACCGTCAGCCAGGCCCGAACGGTTATAGTTTAATGCTCAAGTTTTGGCGCGGTCAAGAAGTTGCGCCGCTGGCTTTTCCCGATTTAGAAGTGAGCGTTGATTTTATATTGGGTTAGTATGAATAAGTAATGGCAGTTTACGATCGAGCGATCGCCATTAAGCCTGAGAATGCGGAAGCTTGGCGCGATCGCGGCGCAGTTGTATCCGAATTAAAACAGGATACAGACAAAATTTAATCGGGTGAAAAAGAGACTTAAATTCCGCTATACTGACTTAGGGGCAAATAAGGTGAGCGCGATCGCGATCGGCACGGGTGACTCTGGTGAGACTAACTTGTGGGTAGGAACGCCCTGCAGCTTGAGTTGTTACAGCTTTTGCTTTTGAAACAAAATATAATATGCTTATATATAAAGAAGGAAGTTAAGATGCTAAAACGAGTTCAGCGTAAAAAGTGGCAAAGATTTTTCCCCATCACAAATCAACTGCTTGCAGGAATTTTTACACTGATTCTGACATTGCTGCTTGGCTGGGCTGGAACATTACCCACTTTTTCTCAGACTCCAACACCTCATTCCACTCAGCAATCAACTCCGACTTCCAAGAAGGAACTGATTGCCAAAATTAAGGAAAAACTTAATGAAGATTTAGCGTTTCGGATTGAGAACAAGCTTTCTCCCGATCTAAAAGAAGTCGATAAAAAGGTTGAGCAGTACAAAAAGAAGCTGACTTCTCAAGAGATAGAAGAGATAGAAAGTTTTTATAAAAACGAATATACCCGGCTTAAGAAGGCTAAGGATTCCGATTTATGGGAGAAAGTCAACGATGGACTACTCGATGGTCTGGGTTGGCTCGCAGCGTTTGTTTTTCTAATACTATGTATATGTAAGGAAGCCTTACAAAAGGTAGTTAGCAGCTTTTTCAACGCGGTAGGTACTTGGATATATAACAGGTGTGCTGGAACTCGACTTTTACGTGGAATTGCTCTACGACATTATCGAAAGGGACTAATTGAAAAGTGTCAGGAGTTGAAAATCCCATTTCGACCAGATCGACCCCTGAAGATTCGCGAGATCTACGTTCCTCTCAAAGTTACAGGTACTAGGGATAATGAACAGCTCGATGCCTACAGTGCTGTGAGCAAGTATCGCCGACTTATGGTTAAAGGCGCACCTGGTTCTGGTAAATCAATGCTGCTCAAGTATCTTGCTCTTAGCTACGCGGAAGGTAGGTTGAATCTACCAGATCAACCTGTACCAGTTTTATTAGAGCTCCATCGGCTAAGCAAATCAGACAAGTCATTAGAACAGCACTTTGTAGAGGCATTAGATCGAGATGATTTTCCTCATTCTCAGCTCTTTATAGAGCATAGTTTAGCTCAAGGTACACTAATGTTGCTGCTAGATGGTCTTGATGAAGTCAACAGCGATAATCGCTGGCAAGTCGTGGCACAAATTAAGGACTTATTGGACAAGCACCCAAATTGTCGTGTCGTTATTACTTGCCGTACAGCAGTCTACAAAGGTGAATTTGACGATCTGAACCATCTTGAGACTCTGGAAGTTGTTGAATTCATCGACCAACAGATTCGAGACTTTTTGAAGGTGTGGAAACAATATATGCCACCAGGAAAGTCGATTGAGCAACTCATGCAGACGTTGCACGACAGACCTCGAATCATGGCGTTAGCACGCAATCCGCTCATGTTAACTATCATTGCCTACCTCTATGCTGATACCCCATTGGTACTGCCTCGCTCACGCGCTGAGTTCTATCGGAAATCTACAGATATTTTGCTAGATAAATGGCATCATGAACACAATCAGTTTCAGGCACGGGAGAAGCGGTTTGTACTCCAGGATTTAGCTATTTACAACCAAGATATTACTAAGCAGCAACAGCAAGATAGCGCTAGCATCAAATTCAAGACGGTTTTGCAGCAGATAAAGCTGTTACTTCCTGAGCTTAATCTTCAGCCTGACCAAGACGCTTTGCCTCTACTAAATGAAATTGTAGAACGTAGCAGCTTACTCATCAAAATAGATGGAGGTGAGAAATATCAGTTTGCTCATCTTACTTTGCAAGAGTTTTTCGCTGCGTCTAAGTTAATAGATGATAAGGATGGTCTACTCACTCGTTTCAAAGCTGATAATGACGCTTGGCGTGAGACAGTAAAACTCTGGTGTGGACTTGCTGGGGATAGTACCGATTTGATCCGGGAAGTACGCAGGATTTCGGAGATTACTGCTTTTGAGTGTTTAGCTGATGCTCAGAGGGTAGATTTAGCGTTGGCAGACGAAATTATCAATAGGTTCAAAGATCAACTAGGAAAAGGTAGTAACGACGAGGTGGTAAATCGTGCCTTTGCCTCTGTAGCTGCGGACGACCGGAGAGGCACTGAGGTATTCAACTTCTTGAAAGATACGCTTGAAAATATTGGAGAAATAGATGCCCGCCGCGAGGCAGCAGCGAATGCTCTGTCAATGACTAACTTAGCTGAAGCTGCTGATGTGCTGGCTCGTCAGTATGCAGATAGAGCTGAACTGCGTCCTGTACTACATTCTGCTTTGGTACGAATGGGAGATTTAGCTGTGTCAAAAATCTCATATTGGGTGGAAGCTGGAGTGATCGAATCATCTCTGGTGGAATCTAGCTCTGTCGAGTTGATGGACATTCTAGTTGATATAGGAACTCCGACAGCTACACAAATGCTAGTTTCTTGGATTTGGCATAGCAATCAGAGCTTAGCAAGTAGTGCTGCATTGCTCTTAGCACATTTGCTGCGACACTCCGAGCAAGAAAAAGTAATTGAGAGTTACAAACTTACAGAAGACCAGAAGAGAGTAAAAGAGCGATTGGACTGGATTTGGAAGCCTTTTGAAACATCCACTAACTCTAATTTGAGCATTATTGCTGGTCGGGTGGCTTATCTTATAAGTCGAGTTCCGCTTGAGATAGCTAACTCTGTGCGAGTGCTTTCGTTAGATCCTCGACTAATTATACCCATCTGTTCAATAGAGCTGTACGATCAGAAAACTAACTTAGTGCAAATCAAGTGGAAGCATTTACTTGTTTCAATTAAGAAGGGTATTGAGATAGCAAAAGAAAAGGAGTCCAGAAAAATTTCTATAGAAAGATATGACAACGAAATGCGCAAGCTTCTTGATGAAACAGAAACACTATGGGATTTTCTTTTCTTGAAGATAGAGCCTAGCCTACAAATTATATTACTCTATCAATACGTATCCTATCCCCGCCTAAGACAGGAATATTGGTATGATAGTATAATAAAAATAGAGAAGGAAAAGAGAACAAAACTGTCCGCCCAACAATTACAGGCAGTTATGTTTTCAACAATGTCTGCTACTATTGTTTCTGGAGTAATTACAGGATTGTTTTTCTTCGCAATTACTGAGTTGAGAAAGCTAATTAACTTAATGCCAAGCAACTTTTACTTTTTAATTCAAAATACTTTATTTATTTGTATTCCGATTAGTCTCTTTATATGGGTTGAATATGGTATTTTGGAATACCGAAAATATATGGAATATAATTATTGGTTTGTGTATTGGAATTTTTTAGAAATCGTAAGAAGTCGAGTACGAGGAGAAACGAGGATTAGAATGATCTATTGGGAGTGGCGGGTTGAAGAAAGAACGTTAAGAGGCGTGGTAAACATGGGTATGTGGATTGAGCGGGTTGAAGGATTTTTAGAAAAGGAGATAGGAGAGGAGTTAGGGATGGAGATGGACGCAGAGTGGCAAAAGACCAAGGATGCAGTGTAAGCGAAAGGTGCATCAGCTACTACCCATTTATTGGGCATAATCCGGTTATACATCTTGTCTGTCCCATAAGAACTAAACCAAACATTAACTTGCAACTTAGACGCACAACGATCGCACCCACTGAAAATCACCCTCATTCAGCGCTGGTATAGACTACACTGAATAATCGAGCGCCAAATCTAAAGCTCCCTCCTAATAAACTTCTCCCAAAACCTCAGATAAATTTACAACAGGTTCTTCATCTCCTGACATATCTTTAACTTTATCGTCTGGAAAAAGCTTCAAAAGAAAAACAACGCACCGATCGCCTAGCAGCAAAATTGCGTGAAGTGGGGATTAATCCTGATGACGTGTGATTGTTTTTAGGTTGTTAAATCGGGTGTGATTCCCTTCGGGATAGCTTCGCTCGCTTGTACTTTTTAAACAGCAGAAATATCAGAAGCCCCAAAAGGCCGATCGCACTTTCGATCTCCTCACCCCATTGTTTATATTAAGATTTCCTTAATTGCTTTCATCTGGTACAGAAATCGGTGATACAATCAACAGCTTAGCTAGGGGTGCCCGAATATCTGGGCTGAGAAAACACCCTTAGAACCTGAGTCTGGGTAATACCAGCGGAGGGAAGCTGTTTATCAAGGAAATTAAATATGCGTACCGAATGGATCGCTAAGCGTCAGGGGCACACCAATGTATCTCAAATGCACTACGCCCGCCAAGGTGTAATTACTGAGGAAATGCACTTTGTTGCGAAGCGAGAAAATCTCCCGCCAGAACTGATCCGCGCGGAAGTAGCACGGGGACGGATGATTATTCCGGCTAATATCAATCACACGAATTTAGAACCGATGGCGATCGGCATTGCGTCTAAATGCAAAGTCAATGCTAATATCGGTGCATCTCCCAACTCTTCCAATATGGAAGAAGAAGTTGACAAGCTTAAATTAGCAGTGAAATACGGCGCTGATACCGTGATGGACTTGTCCACTGGCGGCGGTAATTTGGATGAAATTCGCACTACAATTATCAAAGCTTCACCGGTGCCGATCGGTACTGTACCAATTTACCAAGCACTAGAAAGCGTTCATGGTAATATGGAAAGTCTGACGCCCAATGACTTTCTTCACATCATTGACAAACACGCTCAACAAGGTGTTGATTACCAAACTATTCACGCCGGAATTTTGATTGAGCATTTGCCGTTGGTAAAAAATAGACTCACTGGGATTGTCTCTCGTGGCGGCGGCATTTTGGCGCGGTGGATGCTGCATCACCACAAACAAAATCCCCTCTATACTCACTTTAACGACATCATTGAAATCTTCAAAAAATACGATGTTTCGTTTAGTTTGGGAGATTCTCTGCGCCCCGGTTGCACTCACGATGCGTCGGATGATGCTCAATTAGCGGAACTCAAAACTTTGGGACAATTAACTCGCAAAGCTTGGGAACATGACGTGCAGGTAATGGTGGAAGGCCCGGGCCACGTGCCGATGGATCAAATTGAGTTTAATGTCAAAAAACAAATGGAGGAGTGTTCGGAAGCTCCTTTCTATGTTTTGGGGCCGTTGGTGACAGATATTGCGCCTGGATACGACCACATTACCTCAGCAATTGGGGCGGCGATGGCTGGTTGGTACGGTACTGCAATGCTGTGTTACGTGACGCCGAAGGAACACTTAGGATTGCCGAATGCTGAGGATGTCCGAAACGGGCTGATTGCTTACAAAATCGCGGCTCACGCTGCAGATATTGCACGGGGCCGTCCGGGTGCGCGCGATCGCGATGATGAACTCTCGAA
The DNA here is from genome assembly GCF_036701335.1 of Microcoleus sp. Pol12B5. Lineage (NCBI taxonomy): Bacteria > Bacillati > Cyanobacteriota > Cyanophyceae > Oscillatoriales > Microcoleaceae > Microcoleus > Microcoleus sp. Pol12B5. The sequence continues at coordinate 28,644 of NZ_JAUBQQ010000022.1, forward strand.
AGCGCGTTACAACTTCGATTGGAACCGTCAATTTGAGCTGTCATTAGATCCAGAACGGGCAAAGGAATATCACGACGAAACTTTGCCGGCGGATATCTACAAAACTGCTGAATTCTGTTCGATGTGCGGGCCTAAGTTCTGTCCGATGCAGACTAAGGTTGATGCCGATGCTTTGACGGAATTAGAGAAGTTTTTGGCTAAGGAACCTGTAGCCCAAAGCTAATTGGATTAAGTAAGGTGCTGATAGCGCATCTTACTTAATCCTAAATCTGTTTCGTTTCTTGTGGGGCGGGCATCCTGCCCGCTCAAAAGTAGGGTTCTGATGGCGCACATTACTTAAGGTTATATTAAAAGCAGTTTCCCAAAAGGGAAAATAGCGATGTTCCCTTGCAGGTACTTTTTTGTTACCAAGGAATCCAGAATTTTATCGAGATTAGGATGAGCAAAAAAAGTAGCTATTTGCCCTTTAGTTAATAGTTTGCCATCTGCGTCATGCCCAAATTCTTTATTTCGCCTTTTCAAGATAAAGCTATTCAGCAACTCAATTTTGTCTCAACTGCACTCCCCCTCGCACACCCTGTTCGCAAGAATGAAGAGAATTGCCACTGCGATAGTCAATTAGCCGCCTACCCTGTACTGGTAAACTAACTGAGCGTCGGGATTAATTTCGCTGCTTAAGAGGCATTCCGTTTCCCGATTCAAGGAACCATCGGCGGCTTCACACCCTAATCTCATGGCGCCTATCCCTGAGAATAATTCAATAAAACGGATTTTTTTCAGGGCCATTAAGCCGGCGGTAAAAACTCATATTTTGTACTATTTTTTAATGGAGGCAGAGCCTCTATATCTTCATTACCAGGCTCTGCCTGGTAACGAGAAATTTTGAATTCGTAGGGTGAGTTTACGCAGCGCCAACCTCATGCACATTCGAGCTAAGTAAAAGATTTACCTGGATATGTTAGCTTGCGCTGTCTGTTGGCACGTTGAAAGAATGCGCCGATCGTTTGAGCTAATTGTGCGAATAGAATGCAGATTTGTTAGCTGAGTATTGATTTCAACTGTTTGAATTTTTCCGGCTGAGATTGCCTTCCCGGAAAGTATATTTCCCTGAATTTTACCAGTGAAGCACGCAAAGTCCGATCGCGGCGCGTAGATTGCACCAACCACCCGATCATCCTGGCGTTGAAACACTATATAGTTTTGAAGAACTTGGTTGGGCTTTGGCGAATCTCCGTACAGGTAAATACCATCTGGCAAAGCAGCAACATTAGTCTTAGATGGATTTTGTTGTGCTTGAAGCGGTTGTTGCTGAATGCCAACACCAATTAGTGTCAGAGGACAAATAAAGGCTGTTGCCAGTAGTTTCCATTTCCTTTTAATAGATGCAGGTAAAATCATTACTGCTTCTCCTTGGGCGTCATCTAACATCTTAAAACAGTCTTTTCTAGTTAATATCTCACTCAGGTTATAATTTCCCTCTGCTAAAATCAGCCGATTGGTAGAGATTCTGAACCTGAAAGCTGGCGCTTGTTTAGCACCGAAAAGTTTATTTTCTCTTGTCCTCCAAGTACCTGAGCTGATTTTGATAATAAAATTAGAGCGGGTAGCGTTTCTAATCCCACCCAATAAAACACCGATTTCCTCACTTCAAATGCAGGCAGCTCCTCTAGATATTCATTACCAGGCAGAGCCTGGTAACGAGAAAAAAATATCTTGAAAACTGTTGTGGAAGAAGCCCGAAAGCCGGTTCAGGAAAATGGTGATCTTCGGTCAGTTCGATCGCACTTTTGCCTATTTTTTGCTAGCCATCCACTTTTGAAGATCATTAATCGTAAAAACTGTTTCAAAGTCCAATCCAACAGAGCGATAAAACTCCGCACCACCTTGCTCCCTGTCAATCAGCGACAACACGCGATCGACTTTATAACCCGCACCGCGCAACCGTTCCACCGCCTGCATCGCCGACTTACCCGTCGTCACCACATCCTCCAGAACCGCCACATTCGTCCCCTCTGACAACAGCGGCCCCTCAATATAAGCCATTGTCCCGTGTCCCTTCGTCTCCTTTCTCACAATTAGCGCCGGAATCGATCGACCTTCGAGAGCCGAAACCACACTCACAGCAGTTACAATCGGGTCAGCACCCAAAGTCAAACCGCCCACAGCTTGCACCTCCGACGACAGCATCGACAACAGCAAACGTCCCGTTGCCAAAGCACCTTCAGCGTGCAGCGTCACCGGTTTACAGTTAATGTAATAAGAACTTTTCTGCCCCGAAGACAGCACAAAATCGCCTTCACGATAAGCAAACTCGCACAACAAATCTAGAAGTCGATCGCGCAACACCTTTAAATCCGCAGCATCCATAACTCACACCGTGTAAAAAACACAAATAATCCGTCGATAATCAGTTTATATTGGAATCGGAATTAATTAAGGAGGCCCAAATATATGAGTCAAAAGTTAAAAAGCCTGAGCGGCGCGTTGATTCTCGCTGTCGCCTCTGCCGCAATGTCATCCGTCAAACCAGCTCAAGCACAAACAGAGCGATTTCACCCGATTGCCGACGACTTCAACCGACAATTTTTTCAAGCTTCAGGAGACTTTTACCACAACGTCAGCTTGCAAGGTTACTTGGGCGACTATTTAGGCATCGGTTCCGCCAGCGGCGTCGTTGCCTTTCCCGAAAAAGAAATTGAGCGGGATGCTAGTCGCGTCAACGGCTTCTACCGACGAGTAATGCAGCGGCAAGTTTCCAGCGACCCGATTCTGCGCGTGCCAGATGCCGTCAATCCCTTCGATGCCTCAATCATGGCACTGCCTGCAGCTTGCCAGCTAGGACCTCAACCAAGCGCCTGTTTCCCCACTCCCGCCGGACTCCAAGATCAGTTTACACTTCCAACGCAGCAGCAAAATTCACCGAGTGATCCAGGGCCCGTTAGAGGACTTTATCAAATATCGCCCCCTGGCCAAAATTAATCGATCGACAGTTGTGAGTTTTGAGCCGAGGCGAGTTTACTCAATCTCGGCTTTGTTATATTCGAGAGAAAGCCTCAACCCGCCCCAAAAGCTCATGTTTTGGCAATCCTTTCGGTAAACCCGCAACTGGCTTTTTTTAACTATCGCCGTTATTTCACAGGACTAAATATTATCCAATATTTATCAAACAATGCTGCCATCAGGCATGATTGTTCCTTTCAAAATAGCTTCACCCAAATTAGCTCCCGCCAAGTTCGCTCCCCTGAGATTTGCCCCGGTCAAATTAGCCCCTCTCAAATCAGCTTTGCCAAGGTTTGTCCACCGGAAATCTGCCGCGATCAACTGTGCAAAACAGAGATTTGCCCGGAAAAGATATGCTCCAGTGAAGTGAGCTTCTCCGAGGTTAGCTTTAGAGAAATTAGCTGCATAGCAATGTGCTTCAATCAATTCGGCTTGAGTGAGATTAGCTTGACTGAGATTAGCACAGTTGAGGTTCGCGCCCATCGCATTAACTCCAGACATCACCGCACCGATTAAATTCGCATCACCGAAATCGGTTTGTTGGAGATTAGCAGCGGTGAGGTCAGCCCCAATTAAATTAGCACCGCTCAAATCAGATCCCCTGATGTCAGCCGCTTGCAGGTTGGTTCCCGTTAAATTAGCTTTAATTAAATTAGATTCCAGCAGTTGCGCTCCCGCAAGATTTGCTAAACTAAAATTAGATTCTGCCAGGTTTGCGGCAATTAATTTAGCCTTAAACAAATCTGTTTTAAAAAGGTTCGAGCGCCAAAGATGTGCACCTCTGAGATTTGCTTCCGCGAGGTTAGCTTCGCTGAGATCCGGTTCTATATTTGGGTTGAGACTTCTCCATTTAATCCAAGTGACTGCACCTTTTTTTAACAGCGCTAAATGCTGTGTATTTGCCATAATTGCATCTCCTTTAACGGCTATTCCTTGCGACCAAAAATTGCTGGATTTTCTCTACCCGTCACGCTTTCCACCGCCGCAATTGCTGCCTGGGAACCTGCTATAATATCTCGTTCTGCGCCGCCGAGGTAAAGCCGTCCGAAACTACCTACAGCCTGAACCTCTAAGATGTTAATAGATGCGCCTTTTTCTGCTTCATTAGCCGCCAGCGCTGCATAGGCCGCCGGTTCTACTTCCAAGACGTAAAGCGTTTGTCCCGCCAGCAGCAACTGTCCGCGCCGGGTGCGGTTGATTAATTGTGTTTGGTGGGCATCAATATTGCGAATAATTTGACTGGAAATCACTCGCGGTTTGATACATTCTTCTCTGCGGACTCCGATGAATTCTAGAATTGCTTTGCCTGCTGCCCGCGTTTCCCCCTGCTGACTCGAGTGTACTTCCAGAAGGCCGTACAAGCGTTCGACTATCTGCACCCCTGGGCGCACGGAGGCAGATTTGAGGGCGACATCGGTAATTCGGTTAATTTCGATACCGGGCGAGATTTCTATCCACAGCGACGCATCCCCTGGCAGCGGCAAGAATCCGGCGGCGACTGTGCCGATGTATGCTGCGTGCTGTGGCTGCAAGTTGTCTAGAAATACGTAGCTGCGTAACTCTATACCCAAAAGTTTTGATCTCCGTCGATCGAGTTCCAACACTTATCTGTGCAATATCTGAGTTTACCTTTTTTTGTAAACAACACCTTGTCTATTGTCGGGACTGCCGGAGTGCCTCATAACCGAGTGAGGTGCCAGACCCCCTATGTCTAGTACCGGAGTGCCTCCGCGAGCAATATTTCATTTTGTGTGCCTGCTAAAAATTGGATATCAATCTGTAGTTATAGGTGGAACATAACCATCTTTACTGCTAGAGATGGATTTAACTTTAAAAGCCCATTGATATAGTTTTGATAGTTAAAGATTTTAGCCAACAGAGAGCATTTGAATTATGAAACGTTCTGATTTATCCAAAGCAATCGGTGCAGGTATTATAGCTGCTGGTTTAGCCCTAGCACCAGCTCATCTCCCTGCTTCAGCTCAGACAGATACAACGGGCGGTACTACTTCCGGTACTAACAGCACTACAACCACCACAACTCCTCGTTCCGATGTCTACAATGCTGAGACCGATCGCGATTTTGATTGGGGATGGTTGGGATTGCTAGGCTTGTCTGGTTTGTTGGGTTTGATTCCCCGCAAACGCGAAGAAAATGTCCGCTATACAACTACAACGAGTGATCGCGAGCCAGCCGTGCGAAGTGACTACCGCTAAGAATCGAGTCTTAGGGCTGTGGGCATTATGCAGGGACAGGATGTTTTAACCTGTCCGACTAGCACCAAAAATAATCAAAAAACCTCCATCTGTGAGGTTTTTTTGTTTGAGATGATGCGCGAGCAAACGACAATAAAATTGGTTACATCTGGGATGTTACACCATTTTCAATAAGCTTTTTATGAACAGGCAAGATGCCTGTTCCACAAAAAGTTAATTTTATTGTGCGCCATTGCTCCTAGCCAGTCAATAAAACGCTGATTGAAAAGGGTGCAATATCTCAGATATAAGCGGAATTGAGATTATTAACTTCTTCCTATCTTCTTCCCTTCCTCCTACCCTTCGGGAACGGCTTCGCCGACCGCGTTCTTTGCATCTTCGCGGTTCGTTAAATAAAGACTTTTCCGACACAAAAACACTTTAAATAAGGTTTTTGCCCGATCGATCGAGTACCTCCCAAATCGCCTGCACCAACTTGTCGGGATCTAAAGGCTTAGAAATGTGGCGCTGGAACCCCGCAGCCAGCGCCTGCTGATAGTCAATTTCTCCAGCATAAGCCGTGAGGGCGATCGCCGGAATCCGTCCCCCTTTGTCGGGCGCCAGAGCCCGAACCTGTCGCATCAACATATAACCGTCCGTGTCGGGCATTCCAATATCGCTCAACAGCAAATCCGGCACAGACTCAGTTAAAACCGCCAAGGCATCGGCGGCGTTAGCAACTGCTGTAACACTTGCCCCACACTCCTCAAGCAGAAAAACCACTAAATCTAGCGCATCGGCCTCATCATCCACCGCTAATACCTTGACACCGCTCAAATTGAAGGATTGATCCGGCGACGCAGTTCCCGCAGGACTTGTCTGAGATTGGATCGGCATCAGAGGTATCCTGACAGTCAAGGTTGCACCTTGTCCTTCGCCGGGACTGTCAGATTTCACTGTACCGCCGTGGAGTTCGACGAGATGGCGGACGATCGCCAATCCTAAACCCAATCCGCCAAACTTGCGCGTCATCGAGCTGTCAGCTTGCCGGAAGTAGTCGAATACATAGGGCAGAAAATCAGGTTCTATACCTTTTCCCGTATCAGTTACAGTAATTTGGGCCAAGGTGTCCACCCGATCGAGAACGACTTCAATTTTGCCTCCGGGCGGGGTGAACTTGACGGCATTTGACAGCAAATTCCAGACTACCTGCTGAAGTCTGCCCGCATCGCCCAACACCGGGCCGAGATTCGGTGCAAATTGAGTGCGGATTTGAATCGACTTGACTTCCGCCGCCAGACGCATCGTTTCAATGGCGGCGCTGATTACCCCGGCTAAATCCACAGGTGCAATATTCAAGTTAACCTTACCTTGCAGAATCCCCGACACGTCGAGCAAATCTTCGATAAGCTGGGTTTGCAGTTTGGCGTTGCGCTCGATCGTCTCTAAGGCGTAACGCTGCTTTTCCGGTGTCAGAATGTTCGATTGAAGCAGCTTCGCCCAGCCCATAATCGGGTTTAAGGGAGTCCGCAATTCGTGGGACAAAACAGCCAAAAATTCGTCTTTGACGCGGTTAGCCTGTTCTGCCTCTTCCCGCGCTGCCTTTTCCCGTGCTAGAAGGCGTTCCCGTTCCGCTTCTGCAACTTTGCGATCGGTAATATCGGTGTTAGTGCCACACCAGCGCAGCACGTTGCCTTGATCGTCGCGAATCGCCACCGCGCGGGAGAGAAACCAGCGGTACGATCCGTCTTTGCCCCGCAAGGGGAAAGTATCTTCCCAGAGTTCCCCTGTTTCAATGCAACGCCTAAATTTTGCGACAACGCGCTCGAGGTGTTCCGGGTGCTGTACCTTTTGCCAGCCCCAGCCCTGCATTTCCTCTAGGGTGGTGCCCGTGTAGTCAAACCACCGCTGGTTATACCAAAAAATCGCCCCAGCAGCATCTGTCATCCAGGCCAACTGAGCGATGTTGTCAGCTAGAGCGCGGAACCTAGCCTCGCTTTCGTGCAGCTCATGCAGGGCTCGCGCGTGCAGGATCACCGTCCAGAGGCGAGCCACCACTTCTTGCATTAGCCAAACTTCATCGGGCCGCCAGTGCCGAACCACCTTTGATGCCACCAGCAAAAGAGCCACCCAGCGCCCTTCCTGAAGGCAGGGAACATCGACCAAAGCGCGAATGGACACGGCACCGTAGTTATCGACCAAATGGGCTGTATACGGGTGATTAGCGATATCTGAGATGACAAGGGTTTGACCTGCCCAAGAGAGAGTTTTCAGTTCTCGCGTCTTAAAGTCTGAGATTTGATAGATGCCGACGGTGCTGGCAAGGTCGGATTGGTGCCAGTCTTGCTGCACAATTGCCCGATCGGCTTCTACATCAATTTCGTGCCAGATGCAGCGATCGACCTTTAAATATTCTCCCAGACTGTTCATCGCTTCCGACAACATTTCTGCGGGGTTGAAGCGCTGCCGCAAGCGGGCTTCGAGATCAGAGAGAAACTGCTCGTTGAGTTGGGCTTGTTTGCGATCGTGAATATCGGTGTTTGTGCCGATCCACTCGACAATCTGGCCTCCTGCGTCGCGAATTGGCACGGCCCGGGACAAATGCCAGCGTTCCATTTGGTCTACTGCCCGCCGGAGGCGCAGCTCAACTTGATAAACTTCTCCTGTGATTAGACATTCTTCCCAACGGGCCCAAGATTCTGCCAAATCCGAGGGTGGGACTAGGGATTCCCAATTGCTTTGAACGGCTTCCTCGTAAGACATCCCCAGATATTCCAACCATTTTTGTTGATTGGTAAAGCGAATTTGTCCGCCGGAACTTACGTTCCAAATCAGGTGGGGCAGCGACTCAGCCAGGAAGCGGAAGCGGCGATCGCTTTCTGCTAAGCTTTCTTCGGCTCGTTTGCGATCGTCAATATCAATGCCGATACCAGCCCATTGCAACACCTTTCCCTTCCTGTCTTTGACTGGTACAAGTCGCGCTAGATGCCAGCGATAATTACCATCAAACCTGCGTACCCGACACTCGAATTCGTAGGCCTCCCCTGCTGCAATCGCAGGAGTGCGCGTGGCGACAACTGCTGGCAGATCATCAGGATGAAATAATTGCAGCACCGGCGCAAGCATCGGCAATTCTGGCATCATCCCGGTGTAGCTTTTCCAGTGTTGGTTGCAAAACTCTAACCTGCCGTCGGCGGTGTTGATCCACATTAATTCCGGGACACCATCGGCGAGGGTGCGATAGAGATTTTCGCTGTGCCGCAGTGCTTCTTCTATTTGCCGGCGCTCGGTTTTGTCCTGCATAATTTTCAGGAAACCTTGCACCTCGCCGTCTGCGTCGCGCAGGGGCCTCACCAGCCCGCTACCCCAAAAGCGGCTGCCGTCTTTGCGGACGTGCCAGCGCTCGTTTTCTCCTCTTCCCTGAGTCAGGGCGATGTGCATTTCTGCTTCCGGCATTCGGGCTGCTGAGTCTTCTGGAGTAAAGATGATGCGTCCGTGCTGCCCGACGATTTCAGTTTCGGAATAGCCCAGCAATCTCTGGGCCCCTGCGTTCCAACTGGTAACGTGTCCACCAATGTCGAGGGTGAAGATGGCGTAGTCTTTGGCGCTGTCGAGAATCAACTGCAGGTGGGTTTCACGATCGCACAGTGCTGCTTCTGCTTGTTTACGCTGGGTAATGTTGCTGGTGAAGCCGACTATTTTGGTTGCTTCACCTTGCTGGTTGCGGATCAAACAGCCGCGCTCCGAAACATCGATCCAGCGCCCGTCTTGGTGCTGGACTCGGTACTCGATTTCATAGCGATCCGGAATATTCAAGATTGATTGCCCCCCGGCTTGGATGCGTGCCAAATCGACAGGATGGATGCGTTCTCTCCACCACTCTGCTGTTGCCGGTGCATCCTCTGGGTAGACACCGACGATCGAGCACAGTCCCTCGGAACGGTAAACTGAGTTTGCTACCAAATCCCACTCAAACACCATCCCGTCGATCGCCCTTGTAGCTGATTGGAAACGGTTGTAGCTTTCTTGCAAGGCGAGTTCGGCCATTTTGCGAGCGGTAATTTCCTGTACCACCATATGAATTCCGACAATCTCTGGGCCCCTGTCTCTGAGCGGCCACCAATTCTGGAGCCAAGTGCGAACAACAGTGGGTTGATCCCTGGTTTCACCCGTGAGTTCAAAATTTCGGATCGGTTCTCCGGTGTCTAGAAGGTGGCCCAACAAAGGTTCGGCTGTGTCTGCCCAGTCGGGGACAATTTCGCGCAGGGTGCGGCCGATGTGCGCTTCGACGGCCAGGCCGTTCATTTGGGCAAACCGCTGGTTGATCCGCAGGAACCGCAAATCTGTGTCTAAAACGGCTAAACCCACGGGAGTTGTTTGGTAGAGCGACTCTATCTCTAGAAGTTGACGGCGCACGGTTTGTTCGCTTTCTTGTAGGGCGAGTTCGGCTTTTTTGCGATCGGTAGCATCAAATAATACTCCGATAAACCGCACTGCTTCGCCTGCCTCGTCGTAGAGATAGCGCCCGAACGCGCTCAACCAGCGGATTTCTCCGCTGTCGGCCCGGATGATGCGGTATTCGGGGGAGTAGAGCGATCGTGTTTGCCGAGCTGTTTCTATTTCCTGTAGGACTTGCTTTAAGTCGTCTGGATGCACGCTGTTTTCCCACACAACCGCGCTTGCTTCGCCACCGGGTACCGGTTCGCAGCCCAAAATGCTGAAATGGGTCGCCGACCAAATTACTCGATTTGTTCGCACGTCTAAATCCCAGGTTGCCATGCCTGAGCCTTCGATGGCGACGCTCAAACGTTCTTCGCTTTGTTTCAAAGCAATTTCAGTTTGTTTGCGCTCGCTGATATCTGTCACGGAACCCACAGCCCGCAAGGGATTGCCTGACTCGTCCCAAATTGCTCGCCCTCTGGCTAAAACCCATTTGTAGCGCCCGTCCCCACAACGGATGCGGTACTCGCAGCAGTAATGTGAGGTTTCTCGATCCAAGTGCTGCTGCCAATTGCTTTGCATTATCTCCAAATCATCGGGATGAATGTAGCTCAAAAATTGGCTGAATTCCTTGACTTCTTCAGGCCGACGTTCCAAAATCTCTAAACAGCGATCGCTCAGGATCTGGCAATTGGTTTGCAGGTTGTGATCCCAAATGCCATCGTTGTTGCCCTGCAAGGCTAGCTGCCACCGTTCTTCGCTTTCTCGCAAAGCTTCTTTGGTTTGATTGGCGCGATCGATTTGTACGGCGGCAACGGCAAAGTCTGCTAGGACGATCGCGATCCGCAAGTCTTCGGCATCGAATTGGCGATCGGAATCGTGAGATACAATCCATATTGACCCCAGCGGTTGATTTTCTGCTTCCAGTGGCACGACTAACGCTTCGGCGATCGGCAATTCTAGCTGCTGTAAGTCGGTAAAATATTGTTCGGGAGCGAAGTAAAGCTGAGGAGTTTGGCGATCGATCGGGGGGCCAGACAAACGCAATTTGCGGGGTGTGTTTGTATTTTCTGCTGCTTCCCACGCGCCCGCCAATGCCTCCCACCGAAAGATTTGTTCGGAACGGGCATTTTCTTCTAGTAAGCATACTCCGACACTTCCTGCACCGCACAAATCTTTTGCGATCGCCACCAGTGTTTTGAGCAGCCTGTGGGGTGAGGTTGCCAATTGTCGGGCAAGCGTTTGCAGCGCTCGGTTTTCTGCTTTGTGATCGTGTGATCTAGGGATGCGGCGCGACAGTTCATCGGCGATCGGAATGTCGGTTAAATTAGTTTGTGGGGTTTGCCAAGCTTCCATCAATTAGTGGTCTCTATGTCTTTCTGTCTGAGCAGGCGAGCGTACATCAGCGCCCTCTTAAAGCATCTGCTATAAATTATAGCATCTACGGAGAGACAGCATCATTTCTCTACTAGCTATCTAGGGAATTTATTTTTAGTTTTCAGGTTAATTGATTGCCTTGCTTACTTTTACTATTGTCGCCACAATATGCACAATTTTATTCCAGAATCGCGCTTTTTTCCCTATCTAACTTGGACCGAAATTCAGTCTATGCTGGATAAGGAAAACACGGTGATAATTCAGCCGCTAGGTGCGATCGAACAGCACGGCCCCCATTTGCCTTTAATTGTAGATGCGGCAATTAGCACAGCGGTGGCAGGCAAAGCCCTGGCAAAGTTAGAGGCAAATATTCCCGCCTATGCTTTGCCACCTTTGTACTATGGCAAGTCGAACGAACACTGCCATTTTCCCGGTACAATTATGCTCAGTGCTCAGACTGTTTTAGCAGTAATCAGTGAAATTGCGGACAGTATTTATCAAGCTGGATTTAGAAAATTAGTGTTAATGAATGGTCACGGCGGACAGCCACAGGTAATGGAAATTGCGGCGCGGGATATTCATCAGAAATATCAGGATTTTTCTGTTTTTCCGCTGTTTGTTTGGGGCGTTCCGAATGTGGCTGCTGAATTATTAACTGCGAAGGAATTGGAGTTTGGAATTCACGCGGGCGATGCAGAAACGAGTTTGATGTTGTCAATTTTGCCCGAACAGGTGAAAATGGAACTGGCTGTTTGCGAATACCCGCAGGGTTTACCAACAGACAGTTTGCTGAGTATGGAAGGGAATTTGCCTTTTGCTTGGCTGACGCGAGAGTTGACTGAAAGCGGTGTGTTGGGCGATGCGACGGTGGCGACGAAAGAAAAGGGATCTCGTATTCTCGAATCTCTCTCTGACGGCTGGGCACAAGTTATCAAAGATGTTTACAAATTTCGCCAGCCGCGTAGTAATTAAAAATTAAGAATTAAAAACCAAAAATTGTTCTAATTCGTGTCAAAATGAGTCTAAGAAATTTTTTGAGTTGGAAAACTAACGATGAGTGTAAATTCTAAATTGCAGCGCGCATTTGAGCAAGGTCGCGCCCTGAAAATTATCAGCGGTTTAAATAATTTTGATGCCGCCAACGTTGCGGCTGTCGTCAAAGCAGCGGATCTCGGCGGTGCTTCCTTTGTCGATATTGCTGCCGATCGCGATTTGGTATTGATGGCAAAACAGTTGACAAATTTGCCAATTTGTGTATCTGCTGTGGAACCGGAAAAGTTTGTGCCTGCGGTAGAAGCTGGCGCTGATTTGATTGAAATTGGTAACTTTGATGCTTTCTACGCAGTAGGCCGCCGCTTTGAAGCTGAGGAAGTTTTGCAGTTGACTCGCGAAACTCGATCGCTGTTTCCCAACATCACTCTTTCTGTAACAGTTCCCCACATTTTGGCACTCGACAAACAAGTGCAGTTAGCAATTGAATTAGTCAAAGCTGGCGCTAACATCATCCAAACCGAAGGTGGCACCAGCGCTCAACCAATTCACGCCGGCACATTGGGATTAATTGAAAAAGCAGCGCCTACTTTGGCTGCCGCCTTTGAAATTTCCCGCGCCGTATCCGTCCCCGTACTCTGCGCTTCCGGTATCTCCAGTGTCACCGCACCCCTCGCTATTGGAGCCGGTGCTGCGGGTGTTGGTGTCGGTTCTGCTGTCAGCCAACTCAATAGCGAAGTGGCGATGATTGCGGCTGTTCGCAGTTTGGTTGAAGCTTTGGCTTTGGTTTCGCGATCGCACTTGTCGGCTTCCATTTAATTAAGAAGGAAGAAGGAAGTTCGGCAACGGATTCTGTAACGGATGTACCGGATGTCAGGGAGAAGGAAGAAGGAAGTTCGGCAACGGATTCTGTAACGGATGTCAGGAAGAAGGAAGAAGGAAGATTTTTTCCATCCCCACTCTCCCCTTCTCCCACTCTTCCTCTCTTCCCATCCCCCACTCTTTCACTTTTCCACTCTTCCTTAATAATTGATAAACCACACGGCATAATCATCTAATAACTGATTGTTGCGGGAAATTACATCAACTGACTCTAACTCGAATAAAGGCAACATAAACTTTTGGCGATCGCTGACGCGCTGCACTTCCACAAATATGCCTTCTTCCTGAACCACCAAATCCTCCAACCGACTAATTGTGAATCTATCAGTATAAGAAGGTTGAGTTTTTTTGAGCCGTGCATATTCTTTTTTGCTGCCGGAACCCATTGTATATTCTTCTTCCCATTCAAACTCTTCTATGCCAGTAACGTGGCAGGGAAGTTGAATATTTTGCTTGATGTACTCTAGATATTTGACTGTATTTTTTAGAGTACAATCAATATTTTTAGAACCCAAAATCTTACTGATTTTAGTTTCCAATTGCTTGTTATTAAATGGCATATTTTTATCGAGATGCGCTAACGTTTCTGGATCGAACCCCGCTCTCAATTCGGATAATTCCTCCAGCAGGCTCTGAAAGTCGTTGACCGGTTTCGGTCTTCTGCCTGCTACAATGGTTTCATCAAGCTGAACTGGAGGAAGTTCGGATTGTGAAGGAAGGGATTGGCTTTGCTTTGGGCGATCGTCCACTTTAGACTTGTTAACTTTAGACTTGTTAACTTTAGACTTGTTAACTTTAGGCTGGTTAAGTTTAGGCTTGTTAAATTTAGGCATCGCTCGGTCTCGCTGGATCGGTTTATCAATAAAGTATATCTTGGCAGAAGTACATTCGTGTCTGATAGGAGGAAGCTGTAATGCAACTACTGAAATCACCTGATGAATCGCCAGTCTATCAAGGACAATTCGGCGAATTTACGATTACTCAAAACGATCGCACGGGAGTGTTGATTTACCGCGCTGGATTGGGGGTGGCGGCGCTGTGTTTTGCGATCGGCACTACTCTGGTGCTACAACAGGGCGACAACCCGATGGCAATCCAAGCTGTAACGCCTGTTTTTGCTTGTTTCTGGATAGCTTTAGGCGTCAGCTTGGCAACTATTCACATTTACATGATTGCGCTGCACCGAACACTACAGGCGTTTTGGGCGATCGGCGGCGCGGCAGCATTGTTTGTGGCCCTACAAAGCAGCCAACCTCTAGCTTTAGCAGTGTACGAACATCCCGCCACTTTGTGGGGAATTGGCTTTACTTTTGCTGCCTTAAATGGCATTTATTTTAAGGAAGCATTCTGCTTTAATCGCCTCGAAACTAAGTTTTTGACTCCGGGAGTTCCTTTGTTAATTTTAGGACATATTTTTGGATTTTTGTCAGCCGAAAATGAACAATTTTTGCTGGCAGTTTGGGCGGCTTTGTTTATTATCTTTGCTGTACGCAAGTTTTTTCAACCGATGCCGCAGGATATTGGGGATAAAAGCGTTTTTGAGTATCTTAAACACCAATAATTTGGGAATGGGGCATTGGGAATGGGGCATTGGGCATTGGGAAATTATATCACTTTCTCACTATTTCCCTCTTCCCCAGTCTCGCCGAATCTGCCTCCATACCTGAAAACATCTAGATCGAGTTAAAATGAGAATTCGTCTAATCCGTCGTCGAGAAATGTGGGTAATTACCAGGGAAGGTTGGGTAATTGCAAGCACGGGATTGATAATTTTAATGCTCTTAATTCTCACAAATATCCATCCGTTTTTGGCTGTAAATGCGCCGATTAAAGCAGATATCTTGGTTGTCGAAGGGTGGTTGCCGGATTATGCGATCGAAAGTGCGATCGCAGAATTCAAAAAAGGCGAATACCGCCAATTAATTACCACAGGAGTTCCTTTAAGTAAAGGCTTCTATCTTGCTGAATATAAAAATTATGCCGAACTAACTGCCGCGACTTTTATTGCGCTAGGATTTGATACAAACCAAGTAGTAGCAGTACCAGCAGCGAGTGTTGTCAAACACCGCACTGCTGCTTCGGCGATCGCACTTCGCGATTGGCTGGCTGCTTCTGCCATAAAAGTTGAATCAATTAATCTTTATTCTTTTGGCCCTCACGCCCGCAGAAGTTGGATTGTTTTCAAAGAAGTCCTGAATCCTGAAATTAAAGTCGGGATTATAGCTGCTGAATCGCAAGATTACAACCCACAAGAATGGTGGAAATCGAGCGAAGGTTTTCGGACTGTGATCGGAGAAATTATTGCTTATATTTACGCCCGTTTCGTTGACTGGAAAACCTAGCTAGTAATTGTCAAGTTCCCTTTTAATTCTCTTCGCTTTATTCGCGCCTTCGCGGTTCGTAAAAAAAGTATATAACAGTTTTAAATCTGTGGAAATACAGAACACAGCAGTGCCATTTCTTTACCCGGACATCTGTGAAAATACAGGCCACGGCAGTGCCATTTCCCTAGCCAAGGAATACAGGAAATGGCAGTGCCGTTTCCCTACTATATTCATTCCACCGAAGATGATAAAATTATTCTCAGATAAGTTGAGGGTAACTCGTTGCTAGAAGAACGCGCTTACTGGTTGGCATGGTCCCAAATTAACGGTATCGGGCCGATTTTGTTGCAAAGATTGCACCAAAATTTTAAGAGTTTGGCAGAAGCTTGGGCGGCAAAACCAGTAGATTTAATGCGAATCGAAGGGTTCGGCAAGCAGATAATTGAAACCATTGTGCAAGAACGCACTAAACTCAATCCCCAAGAATTTATCGAAAAACATCTTATAAAAAATCCCTGTTTCTGGACGCCAGCTGATCCAGATTATCCCCGCTTATTATTGGAAATTCCCAATCCGCCACCAGTGTTGTATTATCGCGGTTTAGTTGATGTAAAAGAGAATCAAGGAATTACGCCGACGGTGGCAATTGTTGGGACTCGCAGCCCTTCGGAATACGGTAGAAGGTGGACTCGCAAAATTAGTACGGCTTTGGCTAGAAGCGGTTTTACTGTGGTTTCGGGATTGGCGACGGGCATTGATACAGAGGCTCATACAGGCTGTTTGGAGGCGGGAGGAAGGACTTTCGCAGTAGTGGGGACGGGAGTAGATATTGTATATCCTAAACAAAATGAGAGGTTGTGCGATCGCATTTTGCAGCAGGGATTGGTAATTAGTGAATATCCGGCGGGTACTCAACCGAATAGAACTAATTTTCCGCGCCGAAATCGCATAATTGCTGGCTTAAGTCGCGCTACAATCGTGATAGAAGCTCCCCATAAATCGGGTGCTTTAATTACTGCTTATCAAGCGAATGATTTTTGCCGGGATGTGTATGTTTTGACGGGCAGATTGGATGATGAGCGTTCTTTTGGATGTTTGGAGTTGCTGAGTAAAGGTGCTCATCCGATTCTGCCGAGTAGCGATCGACTGTTAAGCGAAGACAGGTTGTTGGAAATGCTCGGAGCTATGCCAAAATTGGATAGAGCCGAGCAGTTGTCGCTATTTCCCGCAAATCCGACGGTTGAGAAGCAAGGGCCGCTGTTGGAGCCGGAATTGGCTAAGGTGTTAAGTGCGATCGTATCTGGGTCGATTTCTTTTGATACAATTGTCGAAGTGTCTGGATTAGAAGCAGGAACAGTTTCTAGTATACTTTTGCAGTTGGAATTGTTGGGATTAGTTTCGCAGTTACCAGGAATGCGATATCAGCGCTGCTGATGTGAAAGAAAACTGGGCGGTTGAAACCGCGTCTACACAGACAAAATCCGCCTGCGCGGATTGAAGATTATTCGGCGGTTTCAACCGCCGAGTGAATATGGCCAGGGGATAAGGGATTGCTCCCCCGGCGCATTCAATCTCAAATCAATCCGAAATTAACGGCACTGATACTGCTAGCCGAAACACCACTGAGAGAAGCTAAAATCTCCCCTGTTTGTGCAAACCGGATTAAAGTTGCACTGCTATCTTGAGCAACCGCCAATTGCGAGAAACTCAACCCGTTACCCAATACTAACAAGTCTTTACCGACTTCAAAATAGGTAATCGTGTCAGTACCGGAATTGGTAGAGAGTAGGAATTTATCTACTCCCATTCCTCCTACCAAGGTATCAATTCCTAAACCGCCATTGAGTAAATCATCTCCCTTACCTCCGTAAAGAATATCATTACCATCATCGCCGTTCAAAATGTCAGCACCACGGTTGCCAAACAAGACATCATCACCGCTACTTCCGAGGATTGTATCGCTACCTTTGCCACCGAAAATAGTGTCATTCCCCAGAACTCCATCGAGGTAATCATTGCCCCTCATGCCCATCAACACATTATTCCCGCTGTCGCCACTTAGGATATCGTCGCCATTGGTACCGAGAATTGCATTCGGGGAATTGCTGCCCAAATCTGCATCACCGCTGACAACAGGAGTGGCAATCCCAGTCGGCAATACTACAGCTTCAATTCTGCTATCTAAAGCAGTACCAGTATTGTCAGCAACTACCTGGGAAATTGGTTTATTTCCTGTACCAACTTCTTTGAATTCTTGAGTGGTTGGGCCCAAGGCTACTTGTTGGAGGCGGGCAAGTGATTCAGGAATTGATGTTCCTGTTGGGTTGGAGACAGCGGCATCAATGCGCTGATTGGCTGTTGCCATTACTGTCGCGCATTGCGATGTAATTTGGCTGATTTGTTGAGAGTTGAAACTGGGGTCAATTTGCTGGATTTTCGCGGCAGTTTGCTGAATGATTGGTTCTAAGGCTGCGGCATTGCTGAGGTTTAAGACTGTACCGGATTGAATTTGAGCGGTAATTGAACTGACAACAGCCTTGACAATATCAGTATTGACTGCACTGGAAGCACCGTCAATCAAAGCGCTGGTTTGGGTGATGAAGTTTTGGACTTTCACCATTGCGGCTAAGACTTCGACTCCGCCCGGTTGATTGTTGTTGGTCGCTAAGATTGGATCTAAGCTAGTTAGGTCAACATCGGCGGGGAGAGAAAGGGCGGCTTTGACTAAAGATTGGGCTTGTTCGGGTGCAATTCCTTTGTCGATTAAGTCGGCGATTAAGCTGGTTAGGAGGGTGACAACTGTGGAATCTGGGGGTGCGGTGAGTGGTGTTTCTAGCGGTAAGCCGGTGGCGGTGTCAGTGCCTCCTGTGACCACTAAGTTGCCTTCTGATGGGTCGATTTCTCCGTTTTTGTTGGTGTCGAAAATGTCGAAGGAGATGTTGAGATTGAACTCACCGTTGCTATCGGTGGTGGTGGATGGCTCGTTGGTGTCGAGTATGCCGTTTTTGTTGGCATCTAAGAACACAGTTGCACCGGAGATATAACCGTCAATTGCGATGCCCGAGAGGCTGTCGGCGCGGTACAGGTGGAAGAAGTCGCTGACGCTGGCACCAGCCTTGTCCGTTGCTGTCACCTTAATTGGCACATAGAATTGTGGGGGGACATTGCCAGCACTCAAATTCACGCTAAAAGTCAGCGTATTCGGGTCGAAATTAAGCCAATTGGGTGGAATGAAAGTGCCGGTATTGGGGTCGAAGGTCAGCCAATCGAGAGGGTTGGAACCGAAGGGTCCGACGTTGCCTTGGAACTCTGGAATTATTGAGTAGGAGTAAGTGAGGATGTCACCTGGATCGTAATCGGTAAAGGTGTTGGGAGCAAGAGTCAAATTGAAGTCGCGGCGGGGATTGGGACCACGTTGATTCGAGAGGGAATTAGTCACCACCGGCGGGTTGTTGTTGAGTGTAGATTCAGCATCGATAATTTTCAGACTGGCAGAGCTCTGGGTGCCGATATTGGCATTATCCCCATTGGCAATCCGAAACGCAATTTCTTCTGTTCCCTCAACTTGACCATCCGGTAAGATGTCAATTAAGAAACTTTTGCTATTTTCGCCTGGGTTAAAGGTGAGTTCAGGAGAGAAATTAGGGGTATTCCAATCAGTGCCAAAAGTCGCTGAACCAGTAGGAGGTTGTAGGTACACCCTGGAAGAGTTGTTGAGATTCCCTGTGCGAGTGAGGGTAATTTGTGTCTGACTGATTCTTGTACGACTTTCATTGACTTGGTAAGTAGCTGGGGAGAAATTAATTGTAGGAGGTCCCTGAGCATCCAAAATTTGCAAAGTAGCAGTGTTTTGGGTGCCAATAATGGCATTATCCCGATTGGTGATCCGAAACGCAATTTCTTCTGTTCCCTCTAATTGACCATCCGGAACAACGTTAATTGTGAAAGTTTTGCTATTTTCGCCTGGGTTAAATGTGAGTTCAGGAAAGAAATTGGGCGGAAGGTTCCAATCTGTTCCGAAAGTCGCTGAACCAGTAGGAGGTTCTAGGTACACCCTGGAAAAGTTGTTTAGATTCCCAGTGCGAGTGAGGGTAATTTGTTTCTGAACGCTTCCTGTGGGACTTTCATTGACTTGGTAAGTAGCTTGGGAAAAATTTACCGTGGGAGGCCCTTGAGCATCCAAAATTTGCAAGGTAGTAGTGTTGGCGGCGCTAATCATGGCATTATCCGCACGCTCAATCCGAAACGCAATTTCTTCTGTTCCCTCAAATTGACCATCCGGTAAAATGTCAATGGTGAAAGTTTTGCTGTTTTCGCCTGGGTTAAAGGTGAGTTGAGGAGAGAAATTGGGGGGAACTTTCCAATCTGTTCCCACAGTCGCTGAACCAGTAGGAGGTGCTAGGTACACCGTGGAAATGTTGCTTAGATCTCCAGTGCGAGTGAGGGTAATTTGTTTCTGAACGATTCCTGTGGGACTTTCATTAACTTGGTAAGTAGCTTGGGAAAAACTTACTGTGGCAATACCACCAAGAATCTGATTGTTGAGATCACCACCAGCAATCCGAGCGTTAGATGGCGGTATGGTGTTACCCCTGTTAACAACAGTGGCATCCGGTGCATTGAGGCCGTTGTAGTTATTATCCGCACTGACAGCAGGGGCAGTCACAATCTGATAAGTCTTATCGCCGTCAAATACTCGATCGTTCACACCCGTTACCGTAACAGTCTGCCACTGATTCCAATTAGCAGAATTGAAGGTAACAGTTTGCGGGGAATTTACTCCCTCTGCCTCATTGCTGGTACGCAAATCAATTCTCACATCAGCAGTAGGTTGGCTGTTTAGTCTGATGGTGAATTGGTCTGTGCCACCAGTTTCTGTAGTTACTAATCCCGATGCCGGACTAATAACAATGCCAGGACTTCCAACTATCGGTGTCGGCGTTGGTGTTGGAGTACCAGTTGTCGGCGTTGGTGTTGGAGTACCAGTTGTCGGCGTTGGTGTTGGAGTACCAGTTGTCGGCGTTGGTGTTGGAGTAC
>NZ_JAUBQQ010000022.1:48989-74543 GCF_036701335.1 Microcoleus sp. Pol12B5
GTTGGAGTACCAGTTGTCGGCGTTGGTGTTGGAGTACCAGTTGTCGGCGTTGGTGTTGGAGTACCAGTTGTCGGCGTCGGTGTTGGAGTACCAGTTGTCGGCGTTGGTGTAGTAGTTGGCGTTGGTGTCGGAGTTGGCGTTGGTGTCGGAGTTGGCGCTACATCATTATCCGTAATCGCCACTGTCACCCCTGGAACCACAACCAAATTATACTTAGCATCACCACCGCTCACACTGTGAGTGATAGTGCCGCTGTGCGCTCCTTCGACAACCGTATCATCAACAGCTTTTACCGTAACGGGTTGAGCGACATCCCAATTATCCGCAGTGAAAGTCACAGGGGCGATCGCCTCTATCTCATTACCTGTTGTGAGGGTGATAGTTACAGGGGCGATCGGCTGACTGTTGAGTTTGACTGTATAATTGCCATTCGCCCCGCCTTCAGTAGCACTTATTTGCGTGGGAGAAATGCTGACACCTGCTGTGTCGTTGTCGGTAATCGCTACATTTACATCCTGAATTGTTGTGCCGCTATACTTAGTGTCGGCACTGGTAACAGTGTGAGCGATCGTACCGCTGTGCGTGCCTTCGGCTTTGTTATCGTCGGTAGCGGTGACAGTGACTGTTTTGGCAACATTCCAGTTAGTGCTGTCAAAGATAACAGGGGCGATCGCATTTATTTCACTTCCGGCATTAAAGTTAATGGTAACAGGAGCGATCGGCTGTGACGTTAACTCGATCGCATAATTGCCCGTCGCGCCGCCTTCTGTAGCAGTTGTTGCTGTGGGAGTAATAGAAATACCAGCCGTATCATCGTCTTTATTGCTGAGGCTAACATCCGCTACATCTTTGTTGCTGTAATTTGGATCTGTACTAAGAGTAGCCGCCGTGATTATTTTGTAGTCAATATTGCCGTCAACAATGCTATCCTCAACCCCTGTCACAGTCACCGGCTGCGGTGTATTCCAGTTAACCGGAGTGAAAGTTAAGCTATTAACCGAAACTGTTCCTTCGGCAACATTGTCACTGTTCAAACCGATAGTCACATCAGCAGTCGGCGGAGTATTCAGCACCACAGTAAAGTTAGCCTTAGTGCCATCTTCACCAGTAGTTAATCCCGCCGTCGGATTCACCGTAATTCCGGGAGTTTTATTGTCACTGTTGGTGACGGTGACATCTTCAGGATCGAGGTTAGTGTAATTAACATCGGTACTCACAGCAGCAGCGGTGACAATTTTGTAAGGTTTAGGGCCATCAGCTACTAAATCTTCAACACCACTTATCGTGATTGTTTGCGGTTGATTGTAGTTAGCAGGAGTGAAAGTTAAGCTATTAGTTGAAACTGTTCCTTCTTCAACATTGTCACTCCTCAAACCGATGGTAACGTCAGCAGTGGGTTGAGCGTTGAGTTTGACTGTAAATTCTGCCTTGCCACCAGCTTCACTTGTAGTTAATCCCGATATTGGGTTAATAGTAAAGCCAGCTTTGTCATCATTAGTAATAGTTGTGGTAGCGGTTGCAGTGGTAATTGTCGGTGTGGAGCCCGGGCCTGTGGGACTTGAAAGGGTGACGGCTATGGTTTCGTCGGGTTCAACTAGGGTGTCGCCTAATACATCGAGAGTAATGGTTTTGGATGTTTCATCGGCGGCAAAATTAATGGTGCCAGTAGCAGTAGTTGCCCCTGAAGTGCCGCCGATGTTGTTGTAATCACTGATGTTTGTAGCTGTGCCGGCGATCGTATAATTGACACTACTTGCCCCGCCTGTGTTGCCGCTGCGAGTAGCAGTGAAAGTCAGAGGTTTTGTGCCGCTATTGCCTTCCGGAATGCTGGCAGTACCAGTGGCAATGGCATAAGAAACAGTACCGTTTGCTGCAATATTTAATGTTGTTTGTTTGGTTGTACCTGCAATGCCTCCGGTGATTGCGCCAAAGTTGAGGATTGCGGTTTCGGCGTTTTCAGGGAGATTGTCGGGTTTGATAGTAAATGCAATATTCTTGGTGAGTGCGGCACCTGTTGCACCGGCGGGGAATATAACAGTTGTAGGGGAAATGGTGTAGTCTGAATTTTGGGTGGCTGTGCTGCTGGGGTCGATGACAATTGGCACAGTTACATCGGTGAAGGGAGTGCCACCACCGATGGTGACGGGAATCTCAACTACTGTGTCTGTTGTTCCTTCTGTACCGCTGTATGTTGCTGCACCAAAATTAACTGTATTGGGTGTATTTAGCAGAATTGAAACGTTATCTGAACCGCTATTCGTTACTGCCAAATCTGGGAGAGTGTCTGCATTAAAATTGCCGGCAATAATGGAATATGGATCTGTCCCCGCAGCAAAGTTAATGGGTGCACTAAAGCCGCCAGTACCGCTTCCTACTAAAATTGATGCACCGCTGCTGCTTCTTACCGCTAAGTCAAGTTGGCCGTCTCCGCTAAAGTCTTCGGCGACAATGCCTTGCATACTTGTTCCGGCGCTAACATCGGTAGCCGTGCCAAAGCCGCCTGTGCCATTTCCTAATCGAATTGACACACTGTTAGAGCCACCGTTAACTACGGCTAAGTCGAGGAAAGTGTCTCCGTTAAAGTCCCCATTGGCGATCGAATTTGGATTTGTCCCTGCTGCAAAATTAGTAGCTGCAGCAAAGTCGCCAGTGCCATTCGCTAAAAAAATAGAAATGGTGTTAGAGAAACTGTTCGGTACAGCTAAATCGGAAAAAGTATCTCCGTTAAAGTCCCCCACTGTCATGAAACCGGGAATTGACTGCGCGCTCAAGTTAGTGCTGAAATTTAATGCCCCGCTGCCACTGCTATTTGCCAGCAAAATTGTGACAGTACCAGAGGTACTGCCAGGGCTTGCATTGACTACTGCTACGTCTGAAAAGTTGTCGTCGTTAAACTTCCCAACTGCAACCGAGATAGGGGATACTCCTGTAGGATATGGAGTCGGGCTGCCAAAACCGCCCGTAACATTTCCTAAGAAAATTGAGAGGGCGCCGCCAGTGCCGCTACCTACTACTGCTAAGTCGGGGAAAGAATCACTGTTAAAATTGCCGATCGCGATCGATGTGGGACTTGACACCGCCAAGGTAGGAATAGGCGCAGGATCGAAGCCACCAGTGCCATTGCCTAACAGGATAGAAACGGTGTCAGATCCTTGGTTTGTTACAGCTAGATCGGGTTGGCCATCGACGTTAAAATCACCCGTAGCAATACCGTAGGGATTTGTCCCCGCGCCAATATTTGTCGCCGCACCGAAGGTGTTCAAAACGTACTCGTAACCCGCTAATACTTCGGGTTCAAATACCAGCGGCGTTTCTATTTTCCCGGTTCTCACTTCCAGTTCCCAGTCGCCGCCTTTGGCTACACTTCCCGTGAGGTTTTGGGAAGCTGCAACCGACGCCCCGGTTAACTCACTCAAGCGTTTGACAAATGCTTTTCCTGTCTCGCCTGCTGCTACACAGCACCCGTACAGCAGGATATTCGGTCGATTTTTGCTCCTTGAGTCGGTTTGTGGCGAAAACCATTGCTGTAGATCATTCCGATCGCACTCTATATCATCTAAACTCAAGCGAACGTCGCCGAGTTGCAAGCTGCCGGGAGCACCGTGAGAAACTATGTGAATGCTGTCAATATTAGTACGAAGAGCTAAAATTTGAGTAATTTGGTCGATCGCATCCCGGTTCCCATCCAAAACGACTACTTCCGTACCCGGTTTTACCCCAGCGACTAAACTTTGATAATTTTCTACTTGACGATCGATAAAGGCGATCGCACTTGGAGAAACTTGATTATTTAAATTTGGCATACTGCACCTACTAATAGCTAAAAAAAGACAATAATTCCCCTGTTTCGCGACTTGCGTCCGAAACAATTTCTGAAGGTTGTAGTAACAATAACTGTTTTTTCTGAAAATCTATATAAAGTTTTCTTTATAAACACCTTTTTAATTAAAGTTTTGATAAAGATGGGGAAATTTATTAAGTAATCTTACGGGTGAGCCAGCGCGAGGTGGATTACATAACACAAAAACACTTCAGTAGCAAGTGTGACTAGACTGAAATATTAAGAGCCGAATTTTTGATAGATATCTGCGATGCGGTTGGGCCACTTGTTTCAAGCCCTGGAGGAATTTCGGGCAAGGGTGGGGGCGGGTTTAGGAGATAATTGCCTAATACCAATTATCTCGTAAGCCCGCCCCTAAAACTTATTCTTTACCATCTTTACGGGCGATTCCCTACGGGATAGCTTCGCACGCGCGGACTTACTTCAAACTCGCATCTATCCCGGCTAAAATCCCCTCAGCTTGCCCGCACAAAGCAGCGTGACAGCAACCGTTACTCGCCAACAATCCCCCCCACTGACTCACATCTCCCCGGTTATATTGCAAAGTAGAACCGTCAAAACGAGTAAATTGACCGCCCGCTTCAGTCAAAATTAATTCCGGCGCCGCTAAATCCCAATCTTTCGGTGCAGACTTTCCCGAAAGCGCAATATAAACATCAGCCTTTTGTTCGACAATTGTCGCAATTTTACAGCCGATACTGCCGACAGCTATTTGATTTTGACAAGGCAGTTTTTGTAACAATTGATTAAAGCGATCGCCCCGGTGACTGCGGCTAGTTACTATAGATAAATCTGCCACTATATTTCGCGCCGAAACCTGCAATTTGACCGCAGAACCATCCCGACTTTCCATAAAAGCACCCGCATCGCGGATTGCGTAATAAATCTTTTGCAGTTGGGGCCAAGCCACAACTGCCAATACCGGTCTTCCCTCGAACGCTAAAGCAATGTGAACAGCAAATTCCCCTGTCCTGTCAATAAAATCTCGCGTTCCATCCAAAGGGTCAATAATCCAAACCCAACTTTGAGGTAAGGGAATTTGACCGTTTTTTTCTAAATAAGATTTGTAAGTTTCTTCGCTGAGATAGCCAAATTCTGCATTTCCTAAAGCCGACTGCAATTCGTCTAGGATGTAAGAATTGACAGCGACATCGGCGGCGGTGACGGGGCCATCTTTTTTCTCCTGGATGTCGAGGTTAGGAGTGTTGCAATCCTGGCGATAATAGGATTGTAGGATATCTGATGCACTCCAAGCGATCGATCGGGCAATTTCGCTGATTTCTTCGAGATTTTTCATGAATTTCTTGTTTGTAAACCGCAGATGAACGCCGATTAACGCAGATTTCTGTAGGGGCGGTGTCCCCGTGCCCGCCCCTTACTCGTTTACTCGTTCCCAGGCAGAGCCTGGGAATGCCTACCCGGAGGCTCTGCCTCCTTCTTCCTGTTGGCAAAATCAGGTGCAGAGCTTTCCTTTTCCTATTAGTAGAATCGGAGGCAGAGCCTCTAGATATGCGTTACCAGGCAGAGCCTAGTAACGAGAAATTACCAATTAATATGAGGATATTTCCATTCATAATAATTAGGAAACACAAAATTAGTAAAAGAAACCGAAATACTAACTTCCAATGATTTTACATGGTGCCACCAACCGACGGGAATAAAGATAGCCTCTCCCGGTTCCAAAATTACTTCAATAATTTTCGCATCTTTGTAAAGCGGGTATTTGTCATAATCGGGATTTTCGCCGTCCACTTTGCTGAAAACTCCGACGTGATTATAAAGCAGAGGTGTTTGTTGCGGAGAAATCAACTTAATTAGTTTGCGACCAGACACTTGAGCTAAAATTAAATTAACTGGGTCATGGTGCAGCGGTGTAATCGTGCCTTTGGGCCCGAACCAAAAGAAAACTCTGCCTTTTGTATCCGTTGGATTGAGGTATTCAGGGAAAATTTCAATGTCGTTGAATAAGGGTTTAAATTCCTCTCTTTCCAGAGTTTGGTTGTTAGCCACCATGTAGTAGTCGTTGCTAGGCCCACCTTTGACCACCATGTCTACATATTTGCGGAACAAAACAATTTTTTTGTGATTTTCTATCTTGATTTCGTAATTTGGGTCAGAGTTGCGGTTGGCTTGAATTTGTACCTCTGCATCGCCATATTTTTGCTGTAAATACTCCGGCGTCCACAACTGCAACGCTTTCCAGTTGTGCATAATATTGGTAATAATTACTGGAGTATTTTTTGCATAGTAGTTTTCGAGAAAATACTCTCTAGAAAGGCTGCTTTTGCGTTCGATTGTGCCAAACTTGGAAGACAATGCAGCTAATTGATTGCTAATCCTGAGATGCGATTCTAATTTCTGCAATAACTGCACGTACTGACTACCTGCTTGAAAGTAGGGATGAGATGATATTTCCCTAACTTCTGCGGTGGCTGTTTCCGCATCTATGCCGGTATTTATTAGTCCTTGAATGATTTCTGCATCGGGTTGATTTAATAATTTGTTAGCCGCCACCCACTGTTTCATATTGTCGGGAAGTTCTTGTTTGCTTGGGGTGAGTAGATTGGGCAAATTTTGTGTCAGCCATTCTAGGTTAACTTGCTGCTGTTCTGTTAGGGTAATCCGCAAAGGGGGAAGGGTGATAGTGAGGGGTTGGGTGTCAGACATGATTCGGGTATGTTGTTTTGGGAGTGTTTTGTGTGACTTTAACTTGTCTTACTAATATAGCAATTTTGTTAACGAACCGCGAAGGCGCTAAGGGCGCGAAGGAAGAGAAGAGAGAATTTCACAAATTTTGTCGAAGTTGCTGTCAGGATTTTAACTCAACAAGTGTTGCCAGTTCAAGTTTTCTAGCTTTGAGCGGTTTTAACCGGATAGTTTGGTTAATTTTAATTTAAAATTAACTCTTATTCATCCAGGCGCGGGTTCCGAAGCTTTTGCAGGAATGGGAAGCGATTTTAGCTGCAGCGGTGAGAGTATCGGTAAAGTTATTTTGCAAAATGTAGTGACAGAAAGCCCCGTGAAAGATGTCGCCAGCGCCTAAAGTGTCTGTGGCTTGAATTTGAGGTACTTCTATAGTGCCGTAAGTGCCATTGCTGAGGTATGAAATTGATTTTTCGCCGCGAGTGATGGCAATATTGGGAATTCCTGCGGCTGACAAGTAAGCAAAGACTTGTTCGGAATTGTCGCAATCTGGTGGATGAAAGTTATCCGAACATACCGCCCATTCAATAAAAGGTAAGATTTCCTCTAATCCGGGTTTCCAACTGCCACCGTCGAGGACAATGGGAATGTTTTTTGACTTGGCAAGTTGAGCAATTTCTTTGCTGGCTGCGATTTGATGTCCGTCAACCAGTACAATATTAACGGATGTTAAAATATCCTGGTTAATTGTTTGACTGTCAACTTGCGATTTCGTAGCATTGATGGAAATTATCGATCGAGCGCCCGTTGCTTCAGTTACAATAATCGAGGAAACTGGCGGCGAGTGCGATCGCCCCGGTTCCAAATCAATTATCCTGACATTATACTCCGCTAAGTCTGCACGAATTAATTGGGCGATCGCGTGAGTGCCCAAAACCCCAGCCCATACCGCCGCATTCCCCAAATAGCTAAAAGTCACCGCAGCATTCGCCGCCGGCCCGCCCGCAGCAATGGTACAATCAGAAGCAACAACTTTCTGATTTTCACCCGGAGGCTTCCCGGCTAAATAAATTAAATCTAACGTCGCCAATCCCAAAAACAATCCTGTTTTCATATCTTCTTAAATGTGTGGCATGGGCGTCCCGCCCGTGTTCCATCTGCGGTTAAAAATCCCAATCTAAAAATGCAAGCAAATCCCACCACAGGAACACTTTACATCGTAGGAACCCCGATCGGCAACCTCGAAGACATGACATTTCGCGCCATCCGAATCTTGCAAACAGTAGACTTCATCGCCGCCGAAGACACCCGCCATACAGGCAAACTTTTGCACCATTTCCAAATCAAAACTCCCCAAATCAGCTATCACGAACACAACCAACACCAGCGACTTCCCGAACTCATCGACAAACTGCATTTAGGCAAAGATATCGCCCTCGTCACCGATGCCGGAATGCCGGGAATTTCTGACCCCGGTTCCGAGTTAGTTAAAGCCTGCGCCGATGCTAATATTAACATTATTCCGATTCCCGGCCCGACCGCCTGCATTGTTGGGATAACTGCATCAGGATTACCCACTGAAAGATTTGTATTTGAAGGTTTCTTACCCGTGAAAGGCCAAGAACGCCAACAGAGTTTAGAAGCTTTGCAAATAGAATGCCGCACTATAATATTATACGAATCTCCCCACCGATTGCGGCAAACTTTACAAGATTTAGTAAATAGTTTGGGCAGCGACAGACAGATTGTGCTGGCGAGAGAGTTAACTAAAATGCACGAAGAGTTTTGGCGTGGTAGTATAGAAAGTGCGATCGAGCTTTACACCAATCGCGAACCCCAGGGAGAATTTACCCTTGTAATTGCCGGCATCCAAACAGCCGCCCCAATATTTTCCGAAGACGCAATTAAAGCAGAATTGCAAACATTAATTGCAGAAGGCATAAGTCGTTCTCAAGCCAGCCGCCAGCTAGCGCAACAAACATCCCTCCCCCGCCGCCAAATCTACCAACTCGCCCTCACAATTGGCGACAATGAATCATTAGAAAAACCCGTGGATGACTTGTGAAATCTCTCTTCTTCTCTGCGCCCTCTGCGCCCTCTGCGGTTAAATAAAAAAAGCTAGATACTCACACTCAGAATTATATGGTACGCGGAAACTACGATCGACAAAAACCATATTTACGCAACCCCCACATCAACAAACCAATCGCCGAAATTTATGCAGACTTAGACGCCTTTACCTGGGAGATATTTGAAGACCAACCCCACCGCTTCGATACCGTAAGTTTCTACGTCTTGCTTCCCCCACTGTTTTATGAAGGGCGTTTCATCAAAGGAATTTACTTCAGCGAAGCAGTCGAACTCATCAACAAACTATTTCCCCAACTTTCATCAGTATTTTTCTCCTTCACTTATTCCCCCGGAATCTCCTACTCCTGGGCCCCCATAGCTGACGCCTACTCCAGTTTATACAAAAACCCACAGCGGGATAAATGGTTTCGCGAAACTTATCCCGATCGCGCCCACAAACCAATCATACCACTGCAAGACACCGACTTCATCAACGAATACTTAATTTCCCCCCGAAACGTCCCCGCAAAAGACATCGACCTCCTCGCCGTCGCCCGAATTTCCGAAGAAAAAAATTTGCCAATTATTGCCAAAGCCTTAAAAGTTTACCGCCAAAAATATCCGCAAAAACCCATAAAATTAACAGTAGTCAGCGGTCACGAATTTGATGCTAGCAACCTGAAAACTCTCGACCAGTACGCCTTACAAGAATGGCAACAAGTCGAGGCAATTTTAGGCAATCCTTCTGACTACATTAACTTAGTGCCGAGAGTTGACTATTACAGCGAAATCCCCACATATTATTCGCGAGCACAAGCATTCGTCCTCGGTTCCCTCCTCGAAGGAAAAAACCGGGGAATTACCGAAGCAATGAGTTGCAACGTACCAGTAATTTGTTTTGAAGAATTCAACCAATACGCCAGAGGTAACTCGCCAGTTTTCCCCGAAGGTGCGGGTCTTTACGCCAAATTTGACCCGGAATCTCTCGCAGATACTATATATACAGTATTGGAAAATCAAACAGAATTTAAACCGCGATATCAGTATTTAAAGCATTGCGGGCGCAAGAACTTTTTTAATATTTGTATAGACAGTTTTCCTTACTATCAGCACAACATTCCCGACTACAAACCGGGAGATGCTATTAACAATTTGTGGTTGGATTTAGCTGTTCAGCAAAATTATCAAGTTAGTTTGAATAGCTTTTTGTACGGAGGTTCTCCCTTGTCTCATATTCGCGGGACAAATGCGATTCAGCACAATCTCGGTCAGTTAACCAAGTTTCAATGACAGATAATTCGGAATGATGAAGCCACAGAGGGCACAGAGGAGGAGAAGAGAGAGATGAATAATTCTGATGTCAACGGATTTGAGATTAGTCTTCATAGCGAGGACTTTCGCTAAAAGTCCCGTGGAATTCATTCCCTAGCGACTGGTAGATGGTCGGTTCCACTTTCCAATATCCTCAAAAATCTTACTGGCTAAAACTCTAGCCAAATTCACAGGAACAGCATTGCCGACCATTTTGTATCCATCAGCAATATATTTGTACTTAAAAATAAACTCATCCGGGAAAGTCTGAACTCTCGCACACTCTCGCACAGAAAGCCGACGGTAAGGCAAAGGCGAATTGGGGTCAAAAATGCGTTTGTCTTTGCCAACCAAAATCATTTTACTAGCTTGAGGATGGAGAGGTGCGTGTCTGCCGCTTGCCTGAATGGTAAACGAAGGTTCTGACCAACTTCTAACTCGATTCCGCGACATATAAAGGCTGGAAAACCCCAAATCCGCACATTCGTGGTTTGGGACAGAATCGTGATAATTATCTAATTTACCCTTAACTGATATTGGCGCGATCGCCTGCAAATCAAAAATCGCATCTTTCAGCGTCAAAACCTCGGTTCCAGGTTCGGGAAACTCAAAACCAAAACCCAGAGTTTCCCGATAGCCAACAACAATCACCCTTTGCCTATCTTGAGGAACACCAAAATTTCTAGCATTCAACAACTTGTACGAAACCCGATACCCGATGTCCTCAAACTGCGATAATATATAAGTGAAAGCATCCTTGTTTCTGGGAGCTAAGATTCCGCTAACATTCTCAGCTAAAAAAAACAGAGGCTGCTTGTCCCGCACAATTCTGATATACTCCCAAAAAAGTTGACCCCGACTGTCATCAATCCCCCGTTTCGCCCCCGCTTCACTCCAACTTTGACAAGGAGGGCCGCCGATAATCCCAATACAGTTGGGAATTTCATCAGAATTAATTTTTCTGATATCTCTGCGATCTAAAATAGTTTCAGGATGATTGAAATTATACGTATCCCAAATAGACTTATCATATTCATTCGCCCAAACCGGATTAAACCCAGCTAAGCGAAAACCCAAATCCAACCCGCCACAACCCGAAAACAGAGAAATAATATTCATACCTATCGACATCTATCTCCTCTCTTCCTTCGCGCCTTCGCGGTTCGTAAAAAAAAATCCAATAATCATCAATGACGGCAGAATCCATCCTTCAATCTTACCAACACTTCGGTGTCCATCTAGGCCTAGAAAGAATTCACCAACTTCTCCAAAAACTAGACAACCCCCACCAACAAGTACCTATTATCCACATTGCCGGCACCAATGGCAAAGGTTCCGTTTGCGCTTATCTCTCTTCCGTACTAACAGAAGCAGGCTATCGAGTTGGACGCTACACATCCCCGCACCTAATCGATTGGACAGAAAGAATTTGCATCAACCAAAAACCGATTTCCCCAACAGCATTGCAACAGTGTCTAGAACGAGTTGTCGCCGCCACCGAAAACAACACCGAAACTCCCACTCAATTTGAAATAATCACCGCCGCAGCTTGGCTGTATTTCGCCGAACAAAAAGCAGACATCGCAGTCATAGAAACTGGATTGGGCGGTAGATTAGACGCGACAAACGTTTGCGAAACACCTCTCGCTAGCGTCATCACTTCTATCAGTCTCGATCACTGGCAAATACTCGGCCCCACCGTGGCAGATATTGCTGGAGAAAAAGCGGGAATTCTTAAAGCAAAATGTCCGGCAGTTATCGGAGAATTGCCAGAATCAGCTAGAATAGTAGTAGAAAAACGCATTCAAGAATTAGACTGTCCGGCAACTTGGGTAAAACCAGCAATAGATTTAGGACAAGGATTCGCAGAATATCAGTTAAATCAAAATGCGGTTAAAATAAAATATCAATTGCCGCTGCTGGGAAAAATTCAACTAATGAATTCAGCAATTGCGATCGCAACTTTGCAAACTCTCCAAAACCAAGGATGGCAAATTTCCCCAACCGCCATCCAAAACGGTATCGCCAAAACCCAATGGCCCGGAAGACTCCAGCAGACAACTTGGAATAACCGCAATATATTAATTGACGGCGCGCACAACCCCGCCGCAGCGATCGCCCTGCGTGAATATGTCGATCGCCTGAACAATCACCCGTCAGCGATTAACTGGGTAATCGGCATTCTTGCGACTAAAGACTGCGACGATATTTTGAAAGCATTACTCAAAAAGGGCGATCGACTTTACTTAGTACCCGTACCCGATCAAAACTCATCATCCCCCGCAGAATTAGCCACCCTAGCTCAAATTATCTGCCCCGAATTAACTCTTTGTCAAGCCTTCCCCGACTTAACAACAGCTTTAGATGCTGCTGTTACAGGTGACAACCGAACAATCCTTTGCGGTTCCCTTTATCTCATCGGCTATTTTCTGCAACAACAACAATCCCAAGCTTAAACGCCTCAGAATTGTGTTTCTTCCTCAGTAAAGATAGGAGGCCACAATTCTGAAACGGGCAATTCCCAACCGGGAAAAAGTTCTGCTACTGTTAAGATATCGCCATTTCCTAAAACTGTCGGTTCACCTGTAGAGCGATAAATAGTCACTGTTTCTTCATCAGGATCGATCAGAATTCCGACGGTCGCACCCAATTCTATAAACTTCAAAACCTTGGTTTCTATAAGCTTAATGCGATCGCTCTGAGATTTAATCTCAACCACCAAATCGGGGACAAGTTCTCCAAAATAACGCGGACTTTGGCGCAAGCGGGCGGCGCGCACAAAAGAAACATCCGGTGCTTTCACATTCGTATCCGGCATGATAAAACCGCCTGCGGAGTCAAATACTCTTCCCAAGCGACGGGGATAAACCCAGTTACCCAGCAAGCGAATCAAAATACTGCTGATTTCACTGGATACGATGTCTGATGGCCCCACAATTGAAAGTCTCCCGTCTTCTAGTTCAATTTTGTAATCTAAACCCGCTTCGGAAAAAAGGGTTTGAACTTGGTTTAAATCTTTGAGTGTCATCGCTGGCATAAGAATCTTCTCCTATTCCGATCTGAGCTTTGATTTTAACACAATTCAAATTTCTAAATATTTGATAAATTCAGGCTATATTCCTACAAATTATCAATCAAGCTGCATTGAGAAAGGCGATCGCACGGGATAAACAAACCCGGTTTCTGGGATGAGCGATCGTTCTTATCAACAAACATTTACCTCTCCAATAGTCGAGCTTGACCTATCGAGTTTTCTTCTCTGACTCCGCCTTTTGAAAAGGCGGTAACTTAATCATTTAATAACTTAAAAGCGTATATATGGCGGCACATATTCCCATTATTTAATGATACGTCAAGTGGCAGAAAAAAGCAAGGGCGATCGCAAAAAAAATCCCGCCCCAGCTTCAATTAAAAACTACCTTTGATCCCAAGCCTTAGCCGCATCAGCAACAGCTTGATCTACCGACTTCTCATCCAACATTGCCGCTTGCAAATTGTCATAAATCGCCTTTTGCAGCTTCTTAACATCCTTGAGAGGCGGAATCAATAGCTCGGCGGAACTCAACCCAGAAGCACTAACAACCCGAGCTCGATCGGCTGCAGGAGCATCAGTCGCAACGTTCTTAAAATAATCGTCCTGCAAAGCCTCAACCGTAGAAGGCAAAACATTAGCAGCTTTAGCAAAAGCCAACTGATTTTGAGAATTAGTGACGTATAGAGCAAACTTGACAGCATCATCAGGGCGCTTGCTGTCGCGGGGTACAACCAAATTCATCACCGCCACAGTCTTCTTGCCTGTTTCCCCCGTAATTTGAGGCGCAGCAGCCGAAACAGCACCAATACTCGGCGCATTCTCAGCAATCGCCTTCAAAAACTGAGGCCCCGA
Organism: Microcoleus sp. Pol12B5; assembly: GCF_036701335.1. NCBI lineage: Bacteria > Bacillati > Cyanobacteriota > Cyanophyceae > Oscillatoriales > Microcoleaceae > Microcoleus > Microcoleus sp. Pol12B5. The sequence continues at coordinate 62,741 of NZ_JAUBQQ010000022.1, forward strand.
AGCTAAAAAAGTAGTTTCCCCAGCTTGATAAAGCTCGATCGCCCTGCGATGTCCCTGCACCAAAACATCCTGCGGCAAAAGTCCGCCCTTGTACAAATCCACCCAATACTGAAAAACAGCTTTGCCCTTATCAGTATTAAAAGCCGCCTTGCCTTTAGCGTCAATCAAAGGCACACCCATCTGCACGAAAGATTGCAAAACTTCCGCCGAATCTTCCGGCACAAAAGTCACAAAAAAAGCAAACTTACCAGTCTTTTCCTTCACCTGCTTGGCAACAGTTGCCAACTCGGCATAAGTAGCCGGAGGCTTAGCAATTCCAGCCTTCTTCAACAACTCCGTATTGTAAATTGTCACCCCAGTCGTGAGATACCAAGGAATGCCAAAAGTCTTGCCGTCGAGTACACTAGCTTTCCAGATATTTGGGAGATAGGTCGATCGAACTTGCTGCGGAATCCGAGAATCCAAATCCAGCCAAGCATTGCGTCCCGCCAACAGCGAAGCAAAATCGGGATTGAGGTTCACCACATCCGGCGCAGTTTTCGCCGAAACAGCCCCCAAAATCTTGCTTTCCATCGCCGACCAAGGAACGTCCACCCAACGCACCTTCACCCCCGGATTTTCCGCTTCAAAACCGGCGATCGTCTTGTTGAAATACTCAGTAAACTGAGGTTGAAGCTGCATAGTCCAGAACTCGATTTCCTGCGTATTGTTTGCCTGGGAATTAACAGCCGGCTTGCCACAACTCACCACAGCAGCCAGCAGCAGCCCCACCAGCCCAAAAACAGCAAACAGTTGCCAAGATTTACGTTTCATAGAATAAAATTTGAGAGTTATGGGAACCGTCAGACAAAAAAGCGTGAAGCGAAGCTATCCCTTTCCCCGCAGGGGTTCCCGTAGGGTAGGGAATCGCCCGAATCAAGCGCGATCGAGTCAGTAACAGAGTTTTGTACCTGGACCCAGGAGCGAGATAGTCTGTTTTTGTGCAGAATCGGCAGGTTTTCGGTCGATCGAGCTGGAATTGATTGACATTCTCCGCAGAATAGCTATTGTCAAGTAAATTGGATAGCATAAAATCGGAACTAGCGATCGCGCAACACAGACTGAGCTGTGCAGCTACGGCGGGATACCGAGATTACAGCACTCTGGTGGCAGTTGGAAACCAACCCTCCAACAAGCCTGCGCGCTGAATCAGGCTGGCCAACTACAAAAGAAAAAAATAGCAATTATCGGCGACCCTATCACATGGTTAACTTTTTCAAAGGTCTACTTTCCCAACGCCAGCCAGGAATCGGGATCGAAATAGCCCCAGACCGCATCAACATCATTCAGCTCGAAAAGAAAGCTCAGGCATTAAAATTAGGCATCCTAGCCTCAATAGAAGTTCCAGAAGACTATGTACAAGAAGGACAAATAGTCGATCCGCCGGGAATGGCAGAACTAATACGCGCCGTCCTCGCGGACAACAAAATCAAAGCCAAGCGAGTAGCCACAGCCATTCCTGGCCGTGAAGCCGTCATCCGCCTCATCCCAGTTCCTGCAGAGCTCAACGAAGAAGAACTGCGGGATTACATGAATGCAGAAGCAGGACTGTACTTGCCGTTTCCCAGAGAAGACGCCGACGTAGACTATCAAAAAATAGGCCTATTTGTAGATGACGACGGAGTAGAAAAAGTGCAAGTCGTGTTAGTAGCAACCCGCAGAGAAGTTACCGACACATACATCGAAACCTTCAAAGAAGCCGGACTGATTATAGACGTACTAGAAGTAACCAGTTTTGCCCTCATCCGCACCCTCAAAGACCAACTGCAACAATTTTCCTCCCAAGAAGCCGCAGTTCTCACCGCCATAGAATTTGACAGCACCGAGTTAGCTATAGTAGTGGACGGCATACCTCAGTTCAACCGTACCATCCCGATCGGCACCTACCAAATCCAGACCGCCCTCAACCAAGCCATGAACCTGCCGCCAACCAGAGACACCAGCGAACTGCAAGGCATGACCCTGCCCGTCACAGATACAATGGGGGCATCGGGAGACGCCAATCCCGGCACAAATGCGATGATAAAAGTATTGGGAGAACTAGCAGACGAACTGCGCCGCTCAGTAGACTTTTACCTCAACCAGAGCGAAGAACTCGAAGTAGCGCAACTGCTGCTAGCAGGCCCTGGAGCTGCGATCGGCAAACTAGACGAATTTTTTATGCAAAGATTAAGCTTGCCCGCATCTCAAGTCGATCCCATCGAAACCCTAGGACTCGAAATCAGCCAAGAAATTACCCCAGAACAGCGAGCAGGTTTAGGAGTCGCCCTAGGTTTAGGACTAAGGGAGGTTATGTGACCTAACAGTTTTAGATGAGAGAAAAACCGATTTGAGAATTTTAGGTAAAAACCCCTTCCAAAAGAAGAAGGCAGAAAGCAGAAGGTAGAATATTGGAGGTAGAAGGTAAAAGGTAGAATATATCTGAGGTAGAAGCAGCCCCTTCCTTCAGTAGAAGGCAGAAAGTTGTTTCTTTCTCCCTAAATAAATCCTTCACTTGTACCAGCAATCTTGGGTTCTGTCTAAAATCTAAAATTTCAAATTTAAATCTATAGCAACAGCCAAGACTGTTAGGACCTTCTTAATTGCTGAAACATAAGCGGTAGATAACTTTTTCCTTCTACCTTCTACCTCGTGCCTTCTACCTTTTACCTTGTGCCTTCTACCTTCTTCCTTCTGCTATAAAATCGAGTGAAGCCATGTACAGCCTAGATATTAATTTTCTCAACGACCGTCCGGACTACAAACCCGTTGCAGCAGCCAAAAGCTCAACTAAAAAAAGTTCCGGTGGAGCCAAAGACCAACTGCCCATATATGGGGCGGTACTGTTTGCCTTTGGGATCAACGCCGCAGTCATGGGAGCCTGGTGGTGGGCGACTAACGAAAATACCAACTTGGCCACACAACAAGCAGCCATCGACCAAGAACTGGCAACGTTAAATACTCAAGCCAACACCATCAAAGCCATCAACGCCGAAACCGACCAAGTTACCGCCGAATACAAAGCATTAGCCGGAGTATTCGACCAAATTAAACCTTGGTCGGCGATGCTGCAAGACCTGAGTGCCCGTACTCCGGCGGGAGTGCAAATTGGCAAAATCGAGCAAATCGACCCGAGTCCCTCCCCCGTTGCAGCAGCACCCCCACCCCCTGCAGCAACTCCCGCCGCCTCCCCAGGGGCGAGTCCGTCTCCAGCCAGCCCCGCCCCGGCTGCTGCTCCCGTCCCCGTCGTCCCGCAGCAGCCAGCAAAAGTACAAATTTCAGGAATAGCCAGTACCTTTGCTCAAGTTAACGACTTTATGCTGCTAATCCAGCGCTCTCCTTTCTTCCTTAACACCGATACCAAACTGATAGCGGCCACATTAAAAAACAACCCCGCACAATTACAAGTGCGTAACCAAAACGCAGCACCACCAGAACTTCCCAAACTGCGACCGGTGGTGGAATATAAAATTGAAACGACGCTCAGCCCGACGGGGGCCTCCGAGTTGCTCCCCGAGCTGCGAAGCAAGCAAGCAGACGGGCTCGCAATACGGATAGAAACACTTCAAGAAAAAGGAGTGCTAGAACCACAAAAAGGAGAAGTGAAAAAACCATGACAGCAGAGTTTATTTCTAGCGGAAAAGCAGAAGAGACAGGGGCTCAGGAAATATTTGGCATTAAGCTGACACCCCAAGTTCAAGCAATCGGCATCGCGGTTCTCGGGATCCTGATTGCCGGCGGTCTCGGCTACCAGTTCGTACTGCCCGAATTCCAAAAAAGCGGCGAATTCAAGCAGAAACTTAGCGAAAGCAAGCAAACGCAAGTGCAATTGCAAACTCAAATTCAAAAAAAGGCAGAAGCAGAAGCCAAGCAAGAAGAAGCAAAACAGCGCCGGGCCAACGTGACGGCAATGTTTGCCAGCGACGCCAGCGCCAACACGCTTTTGCTTGACATGACCCAACTCGTTAATAGAATCAACGCCGGCGTGCAAGGAGATGACCTCAAGGCTAAAATTACCAAATTTGAGCCCGATATGCCGCCAGCAGCAGCAACCGCCGCGCCGGGAGCTCCAGACCCTGATATTCTGGCCGATACCTCCTTCGGGCCGTCCCTGGCTGGCAAGCTCAGACGCAAAAAATTCAAGGTAGAGTTTGAAGGCACTTTTGCTCAAACCCGCAATTTTATGCGTAACTTGGAATTGATGCAGTCGCTGTTGGTAGTTAGGAATTTGAAATCTGAATTGCTAGCATCAAATCAGCCAATTGAAGTTGATTTTTTGAAAGGGAAAATAGTTCCTGTGGAGCAGCCACCAACTAAAATTAAAACTGCTTTTGACTTGCACGCGCTGCTGCCGTTAAAGCAAGAAGAAAAACCGCCAACTCCGGCTCCGAGTCCTGGTGCTAAGTAGCGGTAGTTGGGCGGATAGATATTAGCTATTGTTCCCAAATGGCTCTTTCACAAGAAGTCAGAAGGCAGAAGTTTGAAAGGGGAAGATTGAAGGTAGAAGTCAAAAAAGTATGAAGGTCAGAAAAATATTTTTTAGATGGCAATCAAAAATTGGCTCTAAAATCTAATTTCTTCTAATACCAGTTTCAAAAAGTAATGGAACTGTATGGCAATCCTTGCAGGAGTCGTAATTTTTTTACCCTACCCCAACCCTCCCATTTGTAAGGGGGAGAGTAAGAAATCCACAAATGATGCGAGGATTGCTGTAGGATAGCTTCTAACCCTTATGTCATCTGTTATTCCCAATCGAAAATTAAAAATCGAAAAGGGCATAACTGCTTCCTTTAAAAAGGCTCGAAGCGAGAATATTTTAGTCAGTTTAGCAGCTAGCGACAAAAGACTGCGAACAGCAAATAAAGTGTAGTGGAGGAGAGAACGTGAAACAGCATCTACGGTTAAGTGGAGGACTCTTATGCAGTGTTGCAGGAGTTCTGATCGCCCAAGCCCCCGTCTTGGCATTGCCGACTCAGGTCACAGGAGTGCAAGTAAGTCAAGGTAATAATGGCGTAAATATTGTTCTGGCGACAGAAAAGGGCGATCGCCCGCAAGTTTTCGCCATCAATAACGGCAATACTTACCAAGCCACAATTATTAACACCCAGCTCCGCTTGCCACAAGGCAACAGCTTCCGTCAAGATAACCCCGCTCCGGGAATTTCTTCAGTAGAAATCAGCCAGGTAGAGGCTAACAGCATCCGCGTTGTGGTAGCCGGCACCAACGGAGTTCCCAACGGACAAATTGTGCCGGGACAAGGCCAAAGCATCGTCCTTAGCGTTGCCGGACAGGGTGGTACAGCACAGTCTGCCCAAACTCCACCCCCGCCGCCTCCGGGACTGCCACTGAGCCAAACAGCTCCCCCCCCGGCTCCCCAAGTCCGCACCTCGCAAAACCCAGGCGTGCTGCTGCCAAATCCCGAAGTTACTGTTACCAGGAACGATCGCCCGCCCCTCCCCAGCGAAATACAATCCCAGACAAATCAGGCTGCGCCTTTCCAACCGCGGGCAGTTGCTCCGCCCTTGGGAGATATCGCAGTGTCTAACATCGCCCCCGGCGCGGGAAATATTGAACTGAGTTCGGGAGAACGCATCCCCCGCTTGGTATTGCGGGATGCCCCAGTCCGAGACGTTTTAGCTCTGCTTGCCCGCGCTGCTGGCTTGAACATTGCTTTTACAGGCGGCGGGGCCCCTGCTCAGCCGGGCCAGCCAGCAGTGCCTGGTCAGCCAGGAGCTTCCGGCTCGGATGAAGGGCCGAAGATTTCTTTGGACATCGAAAATGAGTCGGTGCAAGATGTTTTTAATTACGTGCTGCGACTCAGCGGACTGCAAGCTAACCGCCAGGGGCGGACGATTTTTGTAGGGACGAGCTTGCCGATCGACTCACGCAATATTATCATTCGGACTTTGCGGCTCAATCAAGTTCGCTCTACGGATGCAGCTAACTTTTTGAGCGCTCAAGGCGCGGAAACTCAACTGCCGATTACTCGGGTGACGATTCAAAGCGTGGGCCAGGGAAATGCGGCGCGGGATGTGGAAATTAGGGAACCGGACATTAAGGCGATCGGCGCTAGGGAAGGCACGGGGCCGCTCTTGCTGAGGGGACTGTCGGTGCTGGCGGATTCTCGGCTCAATTCCATCACTTTGGTGGGAGATCCGCGCAAAGTTGACATGGCTGTGGCTTTCTTGACCCAGCTAGATTTGCGCCGCCGTCAAGTCGCTGTCAACGTCAAGGTGATCGATATCAACTTGTTGGGAAATAACGACACTAGGAGCAGTTTCTCTTTCGGAATTAATAACAATTTCTTTGTCAATGACAATGGGGCGGCAACTCTCAATTTTGGCGGCATCAATCCGCCCAATACAACGCAGCTCGATCAGAGCTTGACCGGTAGGCCGATCATCGGCAACCCTTTAGCAGAACTGGAGCCTTTCTATGATGCGAACGGCCGACGTATCGTTCCGTTTACAGGTCAAGGTCTCGAAGGCCCCGCCAAAGGTGTGTTCCTCCAGCCGACAGCCCCAGTTACTAATGACCCTACGCGAGTTGGAATTACGGATTACGAGCCTGGATCGAGGACAGGCTCAGGAATTGCAGAGTTCGCCCTGTTCCCGGCGTTCCAGTATCCGAGGAGGTTCCTGTCGGCTTTGCGGGCAACTATTCAGAGCCAGAATGCCAAAATCTTGACCGATCCGACTCTGGTGGTTCAAGAAGGAGAAACGGCGAATGTGAATATTACTGATGAAGTGATTACTAACATCACGTCCGACACCGAGACTACCGGAAATACAAGTACCACAACGGTGACGGCAGTCAAAGACAGGGCCGGTTTGCAGTTGGGGGTGGCAATTGATCGAATTGACGACAACGGTTTTGTCTCTCTGCGGGTGAACCCGATTATCAGGACACCCGGCACCACTCAAAACCTTTCGACTGGCCCGAGCACCAATACTATCACTCTGCTGGGCGAGCGTTCGTTGCAATCCGGGCTAATTCGCCTGCGGGACGGTCAGACTTTGATTGTTTCGGGGATTATCCGAGACGAAGAACGGACTACAGCGAACAAGATTCCGATTTTGGGAGATTTGCCGATTATCGGTTCGCTGTTCAGGAGAACCAATAAGACCAACCAGCGGGCGGAGTTGATTGTATTGCTGACTCCACAGATTTTGGATGATAGCGATCGATCGAACTTTGGCTACCAAAACAACATCAGTCCCGACGCCCGCCAACTGTTGCAGCGCAGTCAGCCCGTCCAGCCGAGACAGTAGGAACGAAGGAAAAATGCCTTGCTGTCAACTTTCCACGCTCTTTCCCCTGAGTCCGACAGTCCGACAGTCCGACAGTCCGACAGGGGTTGAAACCCCTGCCTCAAAGCTAAAGTCCTCGCTTCAGAGGACTAAAGAACTGATTAGTCCTCTGAAGCGAGGACTATAAATCACTCTTTCAGTCGTCTTCAGACGACTTCAGCTATGAGACAGGGACTTCAGTCCCTGGCTGGCGGGTTTCGGGAGAATGAAACAGCCCTGGCCCACGGGGAAAAGAAAGGGGAAAGAAAGAAGGAAGAAGGAAAAAACTTTTCCTTTAGCCCTTGACAAATTACATTTTATTCCTTCTATTTCTATTTTTTTTGCGATCAGAAATCCACCGAGGCGAGAAATCTTGTCTCCAAGGTGGTATTTTTTTACCTAAATTTTGGGATTAATTACAAAAATTAGCAAGTTCCATATAAATTAAAGGTTCCACCGATCCATAACGGTCGGCAAGACTTTAGAATAATGCAGTGAAAATTAGATGCTGTGGGGTTTTCAGCAGTTAGAAACAAAAATTCCTTTTCTGACCAATTACCCTAGGGTAATTGGTATTCAGCAGGAGTTGTGATTCGGGGAAGCGGACGGGAGCAATCGGGAACCACCCAAACCTCCCAATCCACACCTCAATCCAGTTGATAACTCACAGCTAATAGTTGAACTAACTCTGTTTAACGTAATTTTGCAAATCGAGAAGGACTTCGCAATGAACAAAGGTGAATTGGTTGATGCAGTGGCGGAAAAGGCTAGCGTGACGAAAAAACAGGCAGATGCTGTTTTGAGTGCGGCCCTGGAAGCAATCATGGAAGCTGTCTCCGATGGCGACAAGGTGACGCTGGTCGGTTTTGGCTCGTTTGAGTCGCGGGAACGCAAGGCCCGTGAGGGTCGCAATCCCAAAACTGGAGACAAGATGGAAATCCCGGCAACCAGAGTTCCTGCATTTTCCGCAGGGAAGTTGTTTAAGGACAGAGTTGCACCGCCGAAAAACGCAGAATAGCTGGCGAACTGAGTCTTGATTAGACCTTTACACGGTGGGAATTTAGCTTGGGCAGCCGCACTGGCAGGCTGCCCTGCCAGTGCTATTGTCGATTTTTCTGCGAGTATCAGTCCTTTGGGCCCTCCTGAGTCGGCCTTGAATGCGATTCAAGCTCACTTGAGCAGTCTGACGGCTTACCCAGACCCGGATTATGGAGAGCTCAGGACTGCTTTGGGTGAGGCTTTGAATGTTGACCGGGATTGGATTTTGCCAGGGAATGGTTCGGCGGAATTGTTGACTTGGGCGGCTTGGGATTTGTCGAAGCTGGAGGCGACTTATTTGGTGACTCCGGCTTTTGGCGATTACTCGCGGGCTCTTTCGGCTTTCGGCGCGCAGGTGCTCAAATGCCCTTTGGATCTTAAATCTTGCACCATTGTGAAGAACGGCCAAGATGCCCATTCCACAAGAGATGAATTTTGTGGAACAGGTATGATGCCTGTTCCTAAACAACTAATTGAGAATGGTGCCACATCTGAGTTGGATCTGAGATCGTTGGACGTTGGGGCAGGAAGCCGGTTAGTAACGGATGATTTGTCGGTTTCTAACCGTTCCCTTGTATCCCCTTCTTTTCGTATCCCAGTTCCTCTTGGTCTCGATGTCGCCTCTCGACAAGGTTTGCTACTGAACAACCCGCACAATCCTACGGGTTTGCTGTTTGCTAGGGAGGCGATTTTGCCTTATGTGAAGCAGTTAGGTATGGTGGTGGTGGATGAAGCCTTTATGGACTTTCTACCGCCTTCTGAGCAGGAAACTTTGATCGATGCTGTTGAGGAGTTTCCGAATTTGGTGATTTTACGATCGCTCACTAAATTCTATTCTCTGCCGGGACTGCGGTTGGGCTGCGCGATCGCCCATCCGGATATTCTGCGTCGCTGGCAGTTACTGCGCGATCCTTGGCCTGTGAATGCTTTGGCTGCTGCTGCTGCTGCTGCTGTGGTGCGAGATACTGTTTTTGAGCAGCAAACTTGGGATTGGCTGCCTGTTGCTCGCCGAGAGCTATTTGAGGGTTTGGCTAATTTGCCGGGTTTGCAGCCAATTGCCGGGGCGGCTAATTTCTTGTTGGTTGAGTCGTCGATGTCGGTTTCTTCGATTCAAAAAAGTCTGTTGGAACGACACCGGATTTTGATTCGGGATTGTTTGAGTTTTCCTGAGTTGGGCGATCGATTTTTTCGGGTGGCTGTGCGCTCAAGGGCGGACAATCTGCGGTTGATTGCTGGACTTGCCGAAGTTATTCGTTAGCTGACTGTTGACTGTTGACTGTTAACAACCCATAAAAGTTGACAAACCGATTTTATTGATCGTTTGAGCGGACATCCCCAAGAAACCCGGTTTCTATGATATAGCAATCCTTGCAGGAGTCGTAAATTTTTGACCCCACCCCAACCCTCCCCTTATCAAGGGGAGGGAGTAAGAAATTCACCAATGATTTAGGATGGCTAAAAATCTTGGGTTTTGCAGCGAAGTATCTAGGAAGAAACCGGGTTTCTGACCCCGCGCGCAGATCCTCTTAAACTACTAACTAATGACTACTAACTAATGACTACTGACTACTGACTTCTTTATTTATGCTTGACTATGATTTAGTGATTATTGGTGGAACTCCGGCCGGACGTTATGCTGCTTTGACTGCAACTAATTTCCCGGCCCGCGTTGCTTTGGTGGAACCGCTCAGTAATTCCCAAGATTTGCCGACTGGGGGGAAAGAGTCGATCGACCTTGGTTTGAGATACAGCCAAACTTTGAGGGAGGCTGCTCGTTTTGCTCAGCAGGTCAGCCGCCAGCAGTTGGGGGTGCGCTGGGAAGTCGCCAATTCCTCCATGCCGATCAAATTGGGGTTTGACGGGGTTCTCAAGTGGGCCGAGGGTGTTGTTTCTAATTTGTCAGAAATTGATTCTCTCGGCCTTTTGGCTGCTCGCGGGGTGGATGTTATTTTTGGCAACGGCGAGTTTGTTGCGAAACCGGATTTGGCTTTTGTTGTCGGCGGGCGAAAATTGCGATCGCTCTGTTATTTGCTAGCTTGGCCAACTCTGCCGGCGATTCCCAATATTGAAGGACTTTCGTCTGCTGGCTTTTTTACTTCGGAAACTGTTGGGGAATTAGCAAAACTTCCCCAGTTGCCTAAAAGTTTGGCTGTAATTGGCGCAGATCCCAGCGGTGTCGAAGTGGCTCAGACTTTTGCTCGGTTGGGGGTTGCTGTCACTTTGGTGGTGAAAAGTTCGCACATTTTGGCTAAAGAAGACCGAGAGGCTGCTGGGTTGGTTCAAGCTGCAATGGAAGCTGAAGGAGTGCGGATTCTGACTGCTACTGAGGTGACTCAAGCGAGGGTGATTGATGGTAAAAAGTGGATTCAAGCTGGATCAAGGGCGATCGAAGCTGAGGAGATTTTTCTGGCCGCCGGTAGGGGACACAATTTTTCCTCGTTAAATCTCGAAGCGGCTAAGGTTAAATTCAGCGATCGGGGCGTGATTTTAAATGAAAAGCTGCAAACAACTAATCACCGCATTTACGCGATCGGCGATGTTGCTGGGGGTTATCCGTTCCCTCACATCGCTAATTACGAAGCTGCCGTTGCTGTGAAAAATGCTTTGTTTTTGCCAATGTTTCAAATAGATTATCGCGGGATTCCTTGGGCGATTTTTTCTGACCCGCAGTTGGCGAGGGTTGGCTTGACTGAAGCGCAAGCAAGACGCCGTTTTGGAGACGATCTGATTGTTTGTCGGGAATATTTCAAAAATGTTGAAAGAGCTCAAATGTCGGGGGATACCACTGGTTTTTGTAAGATTGTCGGGCGTCGCAACGGGGAGATGTTGGGAGCAAGTATTGTGGGACCGCAAGCTGCTGAGTTGATTCACGCGATCGCTTTGGCGGTGCGTCACGGGATGAAGGTTGAGGCGATCGCCCAACTTCCTTATATTTGGTCGAGTTTTTCGGCAATTAACGGTCAAACTGCTGCTGTTTGGGAGTCGCAGCGCTTGGGCAGCAATACTTTTTCGCGCAATTTATGGGAGAATTTGTTTCACTGGCGCAGGTATTGGAATAAGTAAAGAAATCAACTGTTTGTAGTAGGATTTTTTTTAATTTCTATGATGAGCGCAAAGTTAAAAAGTAACTTGCTAATCACATTTCTCCTCATTAAAATTGTCTGTAAATAAATAATATCAATTCCGGTAACACTCATACATGATCGGGAGTGCGGAGTGGGTAGCCGTCCGTGGGAGAATGTGGAATTGTGCGACCTTGACTTGATCACTCCCATCCAACTGGAAACGATATCAGACGCTCAGAAACCGGGTTTTTGAACTCACCGAAATGAAAACCGCGATCGGAAAGCGTCGGAGAGATCGTCCGTTGGCGTAGGGATATACAGCACTTTCCAGGTAAGTGAAGTACAGAGAAACCAGGTTTCTTGAATAAAACCGATTTCTGGCGAGAAATCCAG
>NZ_JAUBQQ010000128.1:0-5329 GCF_036701335.1 Microcoleus sp. Pol12B5
CGTGATGCTATATCTGCCCATTCTTGTAACTTATTCATGCCTTCTCTTATTCCCCAATCAAAGACCTGAATCCTTACGAATATATTTTAAGGCTGTGGGTTTCCACAGTCGATTACAGATACATCCACCCGCTTTGGGGAAGATTGAGATATGCTCTTACATTCCTAAGTTTGATAGATTTAATTTCCATCTTACCTTTTTACTTCTTGTTGTTATTTCCTAGTTTAAACTTCGTTAATTTAATTCGTGTCCTGCGCTTATTGCGGTTGCTAAAAATGAGCCGTTATTCTGAGTCACTCAGAACTCTGACAGCAGTATTGTACGCTAAAAAAGAGGAGTTAATTGCCACTGCATTTGCAGTTTTTATCCTGTTAATATTTGCCTCTAGCGTCATGTATTTTGTTGAAAATGAGGCGCATCCAGAAACTTTTGCGAGCATCCCCGATGCAATGTGGTGGGGAATTGTGACCTTAACTACGGTCGGTTACGGTGATATTTATCCAATCGCTCCTTTAGGGAAATTGTTAGGAGCAATATTAGCATTTTTGGGAATCGGAATTTTTGCATTACCTGCGGGGCTCATTGCTGCGGGTTTTTCGGAGGAAGTCCAAAGGAGAAAGCAGGAAAAAATGGCGGCTAATTTAGAGCAATCGGCGAATTGTCAATCGGTGAAAAGGCTGGCGGAAATCGAGGTCGGGTTTGGCAAAAAGCAAAGGGAGATAGCAATTCAGATCGAAAGTTCGTCAGACTTGATGAAAATGTGTGTTCAAATGGCAAAGCAGAAGTTAGGAAGTGAGTTCCAAAACGAACAAATTCTGCGCGATTTAGCTATTCATCTGTACAATGAAGCCGTCCGCAAATTCGAGCTGTAATTACAGATATATGTTGCCTGTGATTGCCACCCAATCGTTACGATAGTTTGTGGTTTGTTATGACTGCTTTATGTGATAACTAATGACCAATAATTTATTACCAATCTGGCGGCAAGTTGTAATATTCTAGAGTTGATTTATCTGCCAGCAAGTCTTTGGTTTTTCTGTCAATTTTAATCTCGCCGTCAGCCAACACTAACGCCCTTTGAGTCGTTTTCCCGATCCAATTCAAATTGTGGGACGCGATCAAAATTACCTCGATCGGCAATTGGGACAAAACTGACGCCAAGTGACGCCGCCACGAGGGATCGAGTCCGTTCGTCGGCTCATCTAAGATTAAAATTGCCGGCTCTAATGCTAAAATTGCTGCCAAGGCTGCTAACCTTCTTTGACCTCCCGAAAGTTCATGGGCAGAACGGTTGGCGAATTCTACTAAACCAAATTCGTCTAATAGCGCTAAAGCTCGATCGCGCGCAACTCCCGGCGGCACTCCATAATTGCGGGGTCCGAACATGACATCCTCTAAAATAGTTGGCATAAATAGCTGGTCATTAGCATCTTGAAAGCAAAATCCAATCTGCCTGCGCGCCTGCGATAAAGTCGCCTCTTCCAACTTTTTTCCCTGCACTCTAATCTCGCCCGATTGAGGCATTTTTAATCCGATCAAGTTTTCGAGCAAAGTGCTTTTACCAGCCCCTGTCAGACCGAGTAGAGCTACTCTTTCTCCCGGTTGCAAAGTAAAAGAAATTCCCCGTAATATTGGTTTTTGTTGGGGATATCCGAATACTAAATTTTCTACTTCAATTGTTGGCACGGATTTGAGTTTAGTCAATTTTTATTTGCCTCGATTTTAGGATTAAGAGTATTTAACCGCAGAGAGCACAGAGACCGCAGAGAGGGGAAGGGAGAAGGCAAAAGGTAGAGGCATGAATGAATCAGTTACCAATTACCAATTGCCCCTTCTAAATTACCACTTACCATAAGAAGCTATTGTTAATCCGGCTGCCATTAAAATTGCTACTGTCAGCCAGAGTCGCTCTTTTGGTGTTGATTTTGAGTCAACAGGTAAAGCTCCTTGATAGCCGCGGATTAGCATGGCTGCGTGTACTCTTTCTGCCCGATCGAGACTTCGCAAATAAAGCGCTCCGATCATGGAAGCGCTGGCGTAGCGCAACCATCCTCCGGTACCCGATAAGCCCCGGAGTTGGGCAGATATTTTCATGCGGTTGACTTCGGTCAGCAGGATTTCCAAGTATTGTCCCGTTAACAGTACAATCTCTTGCAAACCTGCTGGTAGGGGTAATCCTTTGAGGGCGATTCCGAAACTGTGGGGCGGCAAAGTTAGCAGAAAACTGTTCATAATTAGCAGGCAAATTAGGGAACGCAGCAACAGAAAACTGGCACGTTCCCAACCTTGGGGCAGCACTAATAAGGAGAGAAAAAGCAATTCTGCTCCCAAAAGTTGCGCGAGGGTTCGCACCGGAGCCCGAAGCCAAAACGACCAAAAAAGTGCGATCGCCCCATAAATTCCCAGCCACAGCCAAGCGCCTGTCTTCAGAAAACCCATGCCAATCACAATTGTGAGAGACACTCGCAATCGAAAAGGTATGGAGAGTTTAGACATCTTTAGGTTTTACCACCAACTGAGCAATCCCAAAAGCCGCACCGAAGCTGAAGGCAGACCCTAAAAGTCCAGCAATGCTAGTACCAATAGGCTGTTCTTCTAATCCTTTAACTGTGTAATCTGCTAAAGGAGTGGGATTTTCGATCGCCACAGCTTCTTTATCTTTAAAGCCGTATTTTTCGGCTACCGCTTCTAACCCGTCAGGCCAACTTGAAGCGAACAGCGAAAGCACCCCCGAAATTAATAACACTCCGATTACTGGCACCACCCATTTCTGCAATTGTGGCTGTTGTCCCGGCAGTAAATCCGGCCGCACTTTGACGAGATAAGTTAAAACGCCGCCTGTAATTACCCCTTCGCCAATCCCAATTAAAATATGTACGCCTACCATTGCGGGCAATGCGATATTGAGCCCTACTGTTCCAGAAATTGCCAATTGGATCGCCACAGAAATCGAAGCAGCCACGACGCTAAGGGCGGCTGCAATCCCTGCTGCTAGCGGCAAACGATTTCTGGAACCTCCCAAAAGTTGCTGCAATGGCTGCAACAGCCACCAGCCCACCCAAATGCCAACTAGCCCCATGTTAAAAATATTGGCTCCCAGGGCGGTGATGCCCCCGTCGGCAAACAAGACGCTCTGAATTATAAAAACTGTACTCATCGCTAAAGTTGCCGCCCAAGGGTTCCCCAAAACGACGGATGCGAGCGCCCCTCCCAACAAGTGGCCGCTGGTGCCGCCTGCTACGGGAAAGTTGATCATCTGGGCTGCAAACACGAAAGCTGTGGTTAAGCCCATGATTGGGGCTTGTCGGAGTCCAAGACTGGCGCGGGTTCGATTTAGGGCAACTGCAATTGCTGCTGCGCTTGCTATGCCGGTGGCAACGGCTACTGGCGGTGAAAGAAAACCATCAGGTATGTGCATTGATCTATCCAAACGAGAGAACTTCCAAGTCTTTAGTCAACTATTTTTTACAAAAATTTAAAACCCCCTCTGGGGGCATTAATGCGATCGAGCGATCGGGGGATTTGCGGCGGGCGATCGCTTATTTGATATAGATTACCGCCTCAAAAGCAAAATTTTGAGGATGAGAAATTTTACATTAAATAATCCTGAAGAATTATTCGGATATTTTACCTAGCACCCCCAAATTGAAGCTTTTTGATAAGAATTATCAATATTTGTTTACACATTCAACTGCCAAATTGTATTCACCGTCAAGCTCAAGCAAGAATTTTAAAAAAATATAAAGAATATACTGAAAATCTCTCATTGGTTTTATTCTCAACTCTTGAGAATAAATAGCATTAAGTTTTTGACGACCGCAGCAGTGAAATTAGCAGATAGCTAGTCACAGCCCAAGTATTGCGTGTTAGAGAAACTAAAAAGTCTAAATTATTGCTAATTTATATAGTTAGCAGTATGTTTGCGGTTGTTGATCGCGCCAATGTGCGAGCAACAACCCCACGAGCTGCATTATCAAGAAACTCAAAATACTAATGCGCTTATTCTCAAGTAATTTTCCGCACAACCTACAGGATGTTTGCCAGTGGTGCAGCACTCAACCCAAGACTCAACTACCGATTTAGTTCCATCTGAATTTCCCAAACAGTTAGATATCGCTCAAGTTTCTGTCTACGGACTTAGCTTTTTATCCGCTGGTTTATTTCTGTTTTTACCTTTAGTTAACCTACTGCATCCAAGCCCTTGGCAGCGGTGGATGGGAACCATTCACGGCATGGGTGCAATGTTGGCATTAGTGGTAATGGTTTATACAGGACATTTGGCTTTTCCCTTGTTGAGAGGTGTCCCTAAAATCTTGCCACAAATGCGTACATTAGCCTTTTGGTCAACTCTTTTGAGTTTTTTGGCGATCGCTACTGGCAATTGGGCTTATATGCGGTATCGAGCAGGCATAGATTTCGGCGGAGCTAGAGCAGCGCTGAAAGAAAACTCTCCTCTAGCGCAGTACGTTTTGATGGAATATCACGAATTTACCGTGCTGTTTACATTGCCTTTAACAGTAGCTTGTGCGTGGATTTTGTGGAACTATGGCAACTCGATTTTAGAAAAGCAAAACCGCCCAGTTTTAACAGATACCTGCGTGGCTTTGATGGCAATCATGTTTTTCGCAATGGGCGGCATGGTGAGCGGGCTTGGTGTTGCTAAAATCCACGCTTTGTAATTAAGAGTTAGTGGATTTTAGCATTAGCAACGGCTAATTACCAATTACCAAAATTAGGATATTTTTACAATGACTAGACAATTATCCCGCCACAATGAGCCGGACAATGAACCTTTATACGGGAAATTTTGGAGGCAATTAAAACACTTCCCCAGCGGTTTATCCGAAGGAGCAGAAACAGCACCTAGTGTTTCCGGGCCGGCCGCTGCTGCAGTAATTAGTGCAGCAATTGGTTGTTTTACAATGATGGTGACTCACCACTTGTCAGACACATCGAAAGCCACAGAAAAAATTGTTTGGAATCTCGGTACTTGGATTCCAGGAAGCAAGACAGATAGCGAATTGTGGGGAAATATCGGCAGTTACACTGGCAAAGAAACTATGCTGCTTGTGGGTTGGCTGATCAGTTGGCCAATTCTCCATACTCTTTGGAAGAATAAGAACATTAAAAGCCGCACCATATTTTTCTGGATGTTTGCTTTATTAATTGCTGCCACAGCTATGTGCTGGCATCCTCTCTTTCCCTATTTGCCGTTAACTTAAGTAATGTGAGGTTTGATAATGGACACAAAAAATGTAACCGTTCAGGGGGTGCGCCTGAAGCGCACCACCCCAAGAGGAGTTTAAGCATCAATATGTTTGAGAGCTAA